>NZ_JARAMO010000250.1:0-12264 GCF_028807275.1 Mameliella sp. AT18 | reverse complement strand
CCCGTCTCCCTGCGGTCGACTCCCCCGGGTATTTTTACCAAGAAGAAGCCGGGAGAGGGTTTGTCTTATCTGGGGGTCGAAAGCAGTCTGACCGGGCGGCGCTGGGTCGGTCCCGGCCCCGAGGAGACCCGGCAGGCCGAGGCGCTGGTGCAGCGCACCGGGTTGAATCACGCGCTTTGCGCCGTGCTGGCCCGCTTGGGCGTCGGCGCCGAGGAGGCCGAGTCCTACCTGGCGCCAAAACTGCGCGAACTACTGCCGGATCCGCGATCGCTCAAGGACATGGAGCGCGCTTCGGAGCGGTTCCTGCAGGCTGTGCGAGATCGCGAACGGATCGCTGTCTTTGCCGATTACGACGTGGACGGTGGCAGCTCTGCGGCACTGCTGCTGGACTGGCTGCGGCAGATGGGCCGGCAGGCGACGCTTTATGTCCCTGACCGGATCGACGAGGGCTATGGCCCCAATGTGCCTGCCATGCAGGCGTTGGCCGCCAAACATGACCTGATCATCTGCGTCGATTGCGGCACGCTTTCGCATGAGCCCATTGCCGCGGCCAAGGGCGCGGCGGATGTCGTGGTACTGGACCACCACCTTGGGGGGGAGATGCTGCCCGATTGCGTGGCCGTGGTGAACCCCAACCGCCAGGACGAGGATGGCGCGCTGGCGCATCTCTGCGCGGCGGCGGTGGTCTTCCTGATGCTGGTCGAGGCCGGGCGCCAGTTGCGCGAGGCCGGGGCCAAGGGGCCCGATCTCATGGCGGCGCTGGACCTGGTGGCGCTGGCCACGGTGGCCGACGTGGCGCCCCTGAAAGGTGTCAACCGGGCCTTCGTGCACCAAGGGCTGAGGGTCATGGCGGGCCGGGCCCGTCCGGGCCTTGTGGCACTGTCGGACGTGGCGCGGCTGGAACGGGCGCCCGCGGCTTATCACCTGGGCTACGTCATGGGGCCGCGCGTGAACGCGGGCGGGCGGATCGGCAAGGCGGATCTCGGGGCGCGGCTGCTGGCCTGTGACAACCCGTCGGAGGCACAGGCGATGGCCGAACGCTTGGACCAGCTCAACACCGAACGGCGCGAGATCGAGGCCAGTGTCCGCGAGGCCGCGCTGGCGCAGGCCGAAGCGCGCGGGCTGGAGGCGCCGCTGGTCTGGGCGGCGGAGGACGGCTGGCATCCCGGCGTCGTCGGCATCGTCGCCTCGCGCCTCAAGGAACAGACCAACAGGCCCTCCATCGTGATCGGTTTCGAAGGGGACGAGGGCAAGGGATCTGGCCGGTCGGTGCCCGGTGTCGATATTGGCGCGGCGATCCAGAAGCTGGCCGCCGAGGGGCTGCTGCTCAAGGGCGGCGGGCACAAGATGGCCGCCGGACTGACGGTGCTGCGCGACCAGCTGGAACCGGCGATGGCACGCCTCTCCGAGCTGTTGGAGCGGCAGGGGGCGGGGCAGGGCGGTGCCGCCGACCTGCGCGTTGACGGTCTGCTGATGCCGGGCGCGGCCAGCGTGGAGCTGGTCGAACAACTGGAACGCGCCGGGCCCTTTGGCGCGGCGGTGCCGGGTCCGCGATTCGTGCTGCCCGACATGCAGATCCGCTACGCGCGCCGGGTCGGGAAGGGACACCTGAAGCTGACGGTCTCTGACGGGTTGGGGGCCTCTCTGGACGCGATTCTCTTCTCGGCCTTCGACGGACCGCTGGGGCCGGCGCTGGAGGACCATAAGGGTGCCCGATTCCACCTTGCGGGCAAGCTGGACGTGAATTTCTGGCAGGGACGGTCGACGGTACAGATGCGCCTCGACGACGCTGCGCCGGCCTCTGTTCAGGGCTGAAAAGGGGGGCTTTTCGACTTTGTTTCGGGGCCGCGAAAATTTCTGAATTTTGTGCTTGCAAGCACCGCGCGCTTTTCATAGAACCCGGCTCACGCCGCAGCGATGGTCACACAGACAGCGCCGCAGCAGACCAGAGTGGCCCGTTCGTCTATCGGTTAGGACGCCAGGTTTTCAACCTGGAAAGAGGGGTTCGATTCCCCTACGGGCTGCCACTTCATCTTTCAACATTATGACTTTGCTCCGTTTTTCGGTTTGGCTTGTCCAACCTTAGGCGCAGGTTGGACATTGCCGAGGCGCGACAGAGCGCTGTCGGCAAGACGCCCGCGGTTGGCTTTCTTGGTGTAAGTGACACCTTCGGCGTTCGTCTTGTGCGCGAGGTAGGCCATCACTTCGTCAGGCGTACCGCCCCAGTTCACAATGCGAGTCGCCTGACCTTTGCGGATGCCGTGAAGGGTGCAGTGCGCGAGACCGGCCGCGCGACACTGATCTTTGAACCAGTTGCCGAGCGTCTCGGGCTTGTAGGCGCGACCTTCGCCGTGGTGCACAAGCAACATCACGTCGCGCGGACAGTACACCAGTTCTTCGGCCAACTCGGGCAGAATCGTGTATTCACCAGCAACGCCTGTCTTGCCGCGGCGATAGGCGATTTTCCCGCCCTTGACGTTGCCCCAAGTCAGACGGGCAATATCGGCTCGCGAAGCTCCTGTGTTCAGCGCCAACAGAAACACCAAGCGGGCTTTGGTGCCGGCGCCATGATGCTCGAGGAAACGGGCCATTTCGCCTTCGGTCCAGGTATGAAAACCGTCCTCGCTTTCTTCCATGCGGTCAGCGGCGCGGGCTGGGTTTCCGGTCACGCCTTCAACCTCCTGTTTCAGGGCGTAGTTGAACAAAAGGGACAGGTTCTTGCGGACTTTGTTCGCGGCCGCCGGGCCATCCTTCTTCGCCATCAGCGCTTCAATGTGGCGCACTCGGAAGCTTGCCACTGGCAGATCGCCGGCGATGCCCCGCAGCCAATCGAGCTCACGGCGCAAGACACGGCGGGTGGTTTCGGATTTGTTCTTGTGCTTGGGCGAGCGCAGATAGTGCTCGATCAGCCAGGAGAGCGTGCCGTGCCCTGCATTGGAGTAGCTGGCCGGGGTTCGCGCCTCGTTTGTCGCTGCCTCGTAGGACGCGCGGAACTCTGCGGACCCGTATGCGCCCTGAATGTAGCAGGAGAACCCCTTGCGGCGAAAACGCCAGCGGACCTTGCCGTGGCGATCAGTGACGCGCGTCACGCCGGGATAAGGGTTCTTGGGTCGGGGCATCAATCAATCAGCCTGTCGCAGGGGTTCGCATCGTCATGGTTTGTCGCGCCGGCGGGGGTAATGGTCACCGTGCCGGTCGGAGAAATGCTTATCTTGCCGATGGGGAGGCCGGCTTTGACCACGGCGGCCACATAGCGCCTCAGGTCGTCCTGCTTGATCATTGCCTTGCGTGCGGCCATTACGCCCACCCCTTCTCATAGCGGGCCATGTCGCCAAGACGCCAGTAGCGCATCCCATTCATGATCATGATGGGCATGGGGAAAGTGCCCTTCTTGATTTCTTTATTGATGGCGCGTTTGGTGATGCCCAAGGTCGCCTTCACCTTGCGTTCGCTGACTGCAAACTCATCGAACGCTTCAAGGAGGTCGTTTTTGTCCAGCTCGGTCACGTTTGGGGTCCTTCCCTAGATTTCAGCAAAGAGGGTTTCGACACGCTGGAAGATGCCGCCAATGTCGATGATCGCAATGGAGCCGCGCGGGCTGTTCTCGATGAGCTTGGTGAGCGCGGAGCTGTTGAGCTCCTGCATCGGAACACCGTTGAGGTGGTCATGGGGGGCGAAGGCATAAAACCGCTTTCCGCCGCTGATGCTGAACCTCTGTTCGTCCATCAGCACGTTGACAAAGAGCGCCGCATCCGAGGCCTTCACGCCGGATGCGACGAAGGCCCCGATCAGGGCCAACTCGGTGACGTTCAACCGGGTAAAGCGGCGCGAGCGGCCGCTGTTGGTTTTCTGGTATTTCGTATGCAGCTGGACCGTGGGCCGGGCCAGCCAGTTTTCCACATCCGCCTTCTTGAGGCCGAAAAGGTCGATAAATTCGTGCATGAGCATCGCAATTGCCGCCAGTGATTGTTTTTGCATTCAAATACTTTTTATGATGCTGGCGGACATTTGTCAAAGGGGACACTAAGCGAGGGGTGCGGATTGATCCGCAGCGTCAGCACTGAGGTCAGCGATCACCCCCAGCAGCTCTGCCACCGCCTTGTCGATGTGCGGGGTCGTCAGGTTGGTGTTGAGGGCCGCCTGGCCGGTTATGGCGAGCTGGTGGATTTGCTCGAGGCGATCCCAGGTCAAAGTGGTGCTGTTCGCGCAGGCGCGGTCTTCAGTCATTGTCATGGTCTCCTGAATATTGTATCAACAGTTTATGTTGATATGGGACTTCCCCATTTCCGTCAACAGGAAATGTTGATATGACACCTGCACAATGTCGCGCTGCTCGCGCAATGATAAGTTGGACACAACCCAAGCTGGCAGAAGCTGCCGGATTCGGCCTCTCCACGGTTGTCGACTTTGAGAAAGAACGAAGGGAGATATCAGTTGTTGCGATGATGGCACTTCAACATGCGCTTGAAGCTGCCGGTGTCGAGTTTATTGCCGAGAATGGCGGTGGTCCGGGTGTTCGTCTGAAAAAGCGTTCTAACGATGGTTAACTCACCCAAACAAGTCGACGGAAAGTTAATGCCATTGTGGCCGCTGTTCCGATTGCTATCGAGTAGGTCATTCGGGTATTTCTTTTCCGTTCAAGCCATAATTATCGGTGCTTGGCTTGAGACAGTTTTTGGCGAAAATTGGCTGTCTCGGGTCGGCGTTTTCCTCCTGATCTTCGCCCTGGTGCAATTGTGGATGTTACTGCGCTACGGCGAAGAAGCCGAACGTATGGCGTCACAAATTGAAAACATGACTAAGCATTGGTCGCCTGGGAAGAGTGCAATAGAGCTAGAAGATATTCAACGGAAGCCGCCTATCATTGTTGGCGGGGACACCGAAGAAGGTATCAAAAACACTTACAAAAATTTGCGCTATATCTGGCCCAAAAGGGTCCAAGAGGTCAAGAAGCACCAAAAAAACTTGGCCAGAGCGCAAATTGAAGTTGCCGGGTTGGGAACGCTTCTTGCCGGTTTTGGTGACATGCTGATGTGATACGCGCCGCGCCCGCATGAAACGAACGGGCCGCGCGCTGTCGGGGTTGTTCCGGCACTCACCGACTGATCCGGGATGCTTTGGGCCGTTCCTCATGGCCCAGGGCGATCCGTGCCCTATTCCTTCCAGTCCACCATGCGCATGGCGCCAGCGACGGCATCGGCCGGAATGCCGGCCTCCTGGGCCTCGGCAATCGCCTTGATGATGCCCTGCACCGCCCTTGCGCGGCCGCCAGCGTCGAAGGCTTGCAGCGGGCGGATGGTGTCGATCTCCACCGGGGCACCGAGCTTGGCGCTTGCTTCATCGGCCAGCAGCGCTGCGATGGGCTGCAAGGTCCAGATCGCCAGTTGCCTTTGCGCCTCACGCACCACGGGGCCCGTGGCCGAGCGATTCAGCATCGCCGGCAGGACGCCATAGGCGGCAAGGATGCCCTCACGGGCAGCGGCCAGCGTTTCGGCCGTCATGCTCTTACTCAGGTCAGGGGAGAGCTGATCCGGCTTTTGCCCAATCGTCGGGTGCTGGCCGGCGGCGGTTGCCTGGGCCACGCCTTCCATGGCCAGTGTGGAGCCTCTGCGGCCGCGGAAGGCGCCGCGCATGGTCGCCATGTCTTCGGCGCCGGTGTCGGGAAGGTGGACGATGATGCTGCCCACAGGCGCATTCTCGAAGGTTTGCGAGAGCGCGCTTTCCACCGCGTGCAGCAGCCCCCCGGTGAGGGTCGAGCGGCGCAGCGGTGCGGTGCCGATCCAGGGCGTGACGTGATCCGCGCCGGTCCGCAGGTGCAGAACCTCGGCCGCAAGGGCGGTGACGGTGCGCGCGCCGCCGGCATCCGGGATCGAAAGACGGTAGGCGCGCGGTTTCCCGTCGCGCGTGGTCACGTCCCAATCGGTTGCAGGGACAAGGCCGAGGTCGCTGATCAGGAAAACAGCCTCGCCGGTCAGGGCGACGGAACGGGCGATCATCGCCATTGTCTGACGGGGCAGCATGTCCGTGCCGCTCACATCCGCCATCGCAAGGCCGCCTTCCCAAAGGCTGATGCAGCTCTGCACGGTGGCCGTCAGCTCGGCCACGCCGCTGCGGCCGCTGATATAGCTTTCGCGGGCGGCGATCACCTGGGCGGTGTAGCCCGAGCCGCTCGCCCTTGCCTCGATCGGGCGCAGCTTGTCCATGATCCATCCGAGCATTCTTACCTCCACCGGAGCGCGGCCGGGCGCCGGCCCGAGCGTTGCGCCCCTTCGTCATAGGGTTGCCAGTTGCGCGCTTCGATCTGCGCCTGGGGATAGGCCGGTTTCGTGACCGCACTGATCTCGATCAGATCGGCGGCCCGGATCGTGCGGAGAATTGCGTTGCCGCGTTCCTCGACGGTCTCGCCCCCTGGGCGCACCCGGAACCCCGGAGAGAGGCCGCGCACCAGGCCAGCGGCATGAGCCGACAGGAAGTCCCTGACATAGGAGACCTGGCCCATGTCGGCGCCGATCCTGGCCTCGACGGTCAGGGCCTCATCGGTCTCGGTCAGGGTCAAGGTGCCGGCCGAACGCGAGGCCAGCGGTTTGTTGAAGTCGTGGCCGGAGAGGAAATGCACATCCTCGCCGCGTTCGATCCGGTCAGCGAAGGCGCGCGCGGCGACCATCTCACGACGCTCGCGGCCCAGGCCCTCGCCCAGGACGGTTTCCCGGCCATATGGAAAGGTTGCCCGAAGGCGGGTTTCCCCGCCCTCGGTGCGCAGCTCGAGGCCGCCGCTATGTGCGCCCCAGAGCATTACGCGGCTTCCAGCTCGAGCCCGGTCAGCAGCTCAAGCTGCGCCGGCCGTGCCACGGTCACGTCCATCGTCGCCAGCGCGGTGATGCGCAGGCCGCCCGACTGCGCATCGCTGTAGGGATCGCGGATCATGTCCACCGCGCCCCAAGCGCCCAGGAAGATCGGGGCGACGCCACCGGCAGCGGTGGTCAGCAGGGCCGAGGTGGCCGAGGGCGAGCCCGAGGGTGCGGCCAGAGCGTTGTTCGTCATGGCGATGTTGCCCGAAGGAAGGTTTTTCACCAGGCGATCCCATTCCGACACAGCCGTGCCGCTGATCAGGGCACCATCCAGGTAGTTCCAGAGCTCGGGGCGGATCAGCGCGCGCACCGCATCGGGCGAGCCGGCGGCGTTGGCGGTCATGAAGCGGGTGACCGCTGCGCGGAACGCGCCCCAGCTTGCGAGGGCGCCCACCGCCGTGGAGGTGATGCCGTAAGTGCCTGCGCCGGTGATCACGCCGAGGGGCTGGCCGTTGGCGCCGGTGCCCAGGAAGGCCGCTTGATCCATCGCCGCACCCATTGCCCCGCTCATGTCGCGGCGCACCGCCTGTTCCAGGGCGGCACCGGACTGTTTGAGCACCTTGCGGGTGATGCGCATCTGGACGCCCAGGTTGTGATCCGGCGACATGGGGCGGTCGGTGGTGGTGTAGGCGGTCGGGCCGGCCACGTTGGCGCTCTCGCCATCCGCCCAGCCGGCGGTCACGGCCGAGGTGGTCACCGGCCATTCCACGGCACCCGCGTCAATGCTGATCATCTGGGCGCCCATGCGCGAGGCCATGCTATCGGGAAACAGGCGGTCGATGATCGGCCGCGTGCTCACCGGGTCAGGCGTGCCGTTGGCAACGGTGTTCCGCACCTCGAGCGCCTGCCAGGGCACCGGGATGCCGCGGAAGCCGCCCGCGTTGCGCAGCTCGGTCACGATCTCGGCCGTCTGGCCGGCGAGCTGGCGGCCCTCATCCAGGGCCAGGGCAACCTGGCGCATCTCGAAGCCGGCCATGAGGTCGGCCCATTCCTGCGCCGAACGGGTTTCCAGCTCGTTGCCCGCGTCCCGGCGCTCGGTGTCTTCCGCGATCAGGGCCGCGCGATAACGGGTCTCGTTGGAACGGTATTCCCGATCCAGCTCATCCATGTTGCGCACTTCATCTTCAGTGGGGCTGTCCTTCGCGGCCAGCTCGGCCAGCGACTGACGGATTTCCGACTGACGCCGGGCGATCTTCACACTTTCGAGCATTCTTCATCCTTTCTGCTCTCGGGTTTCTTGTCGGAGCGCTCGAGCGCCTCGACGGCTTGCCGCCAGTCTTGGCGGTCTTCTCGGGGCGGGGGATGCCCGCACTCGATCCGGGTTTTTCGCGTGTGGCAGGACGGGCAAAGCGCCTGCAAATTCTCGGGGTCATAGGACAGTTCGGGGTGCGTCCTGACCGGCTTGATGTGATCCACCTCGAGGCGCCCCCGGCCGCCACAACAGCGGCAGCGATAGCGGTCACGCTCGAGGATATCGGCGCGCAGCACCTTCCAGCGTTTGGTGCGCGTCACCTTCTGGCTGTAGCGGTGGTGTTGTTTTCTCAGACCCAAAGCATCCTCGCTTTCTTCTGCGGCTGCGCGGCGATCCGCGCGCCCTGGGCCACGGCCAGCACCGAGGCGGCGGCCGCGTCGATCCGGCCCGTTGAGCGGGCCTTCGCAATTTTGATGTTGTTCGCGGGGTCGCGCAGGCACACGGTGTCCGCAAAGGCCGAGCGCAACAGCAGGGATGGCCTGGCCTTTACCAACCCGTCGAAGGCGGCCCGTCGGAACCGTTCGGCGTCTTCGCCCCCATCGCGGAAGCCCTGGCCGCGCCAGACCAGCGGAGCGCAGATGCCTGCGCGTGCGATTGCTTCGCCCAGCTCGGCCTGCTTGTAGCGGTCCATTGTGATGGCGGTGACCTGCTCACCTTCGACGTGGCGCATCACCTCAATCAGCCAGGGCGCGACGGGCACGGTCTTGTCGCCCAGCGTGGTGAGCTCGCCGCGCTCCTCCATTTCGACATAACGGCCGGCAACGCCATCGGCTTGCCCGCGGTCCAGGAGTGTCGGCGCGCTGGGGAAGGTGCCCAGGGCCTCGAGGCGGCCCGTCTGCGGCCAGTAGAAGGCGGCGGCTGTCATCGAGGCGGAACCGCCCAGGTCGATCCCGATCACGCAGCCGCCCTCGCGCGGGGGCAGCTCAGAAACCTCGCAGGCCAGCCATTCGTCCAGCGTCACCAGGAGGTCGCGGGTCTCACCGGACACCCGTTCGTTGCGGTTGTAGAGGCGGAAGGTGGAGAGGCTCGAGCCGCCGCGGGAGATGGCGCGCTTTGCCTGGGCCTCAAGCCATTCAACCGAGCCGCCGATGCCATGAGGCGCGCCGGGGTTGGCGATCAGCAGGCTTTCCCGGTCATCCGCCGGCAGACCAGGAGCCGGGCGGTGCTCCTGCACGAAGGTGCCCGGTGCCGGATCGTCAATCCAACGAGAGAAAGGGTGCGTGTCGTCGCTGGCGGAGGTGCTGATCAGGAAGGCGCGGCCGCCGCGCTTGCCCAGGCCGGAGAGGAGCGCGTGCTCGAGCTCATCGCCGCGATCCAGCGCCCAGTGTCCGCGCTCATCCAGGATCACGATGGTCGGCGCGCCGCCAAGGGCGGATTTGCCATCGGCAGCGATCACCCGCAGGATGTGCCCGCCGCCGTCGCCTTCGTATTCGATCTCGAGGCGGGGAGAGCGGCGGAAGATCAGGTGACGTTGGATTTCGAGGGGAAGCGACTGGCAGAAGCCGGCCACGAAGTCCCAAATGATCCGGCCTTGGTCGCGTGTGCGAGCGGCTGCGATGATCTCGCGGCGGGGTTGGCGATCCCAAATGCCCAGGAGACCGCCGAGGCCGAGGCCGGCGGTGATAGCGGATTTGCCGTTCCCGCGGCCGATGCTCAGGACGGCGGCGGCGGTGTCAGCGGCGAGGGCGCCTTCGATGAATTGGCGTTGGAAGGGGGCCAGCGAGACGGGCTTGCCGGCATTCGGGCCTTCGGGGATCGCGAGGCCATGCATGAAGTGCATAGCTCTTTCGGACGCGGGCAGATTTTCGAGCTCATTTCCCCGCGCGAAAATTGCGAACTCTGTCTCTCGGTTTCCCGTATGCGCGAAAGTTGCGGCATTGGGACCATCTCGGAACAGGTCAGCCTGGCGGGCGCTGGACTGCTCGACGGCTGGCGCGGTGACGGGTGCGGGATCGAGCTTCGAGCCGTCCGCCTTGCGCCATTGCCTTGTCTTTTTCTTCGCCGTCTCAGTCATTTGGTTTCGTGCCTCTAACTCAATTACTTCCTGTGTCCCGACTTGCTCTTTGGTGAGGTTCGGAGCGAAGGGCATAGGACGACTGCCCACAGCGCGCGGCTGCGGCAGTCCCTATGCCCTCTGCGTGAAGACGTGCTCTCCGGAGCCGGTCCATCGCTTTGGGCCCAACTGGTCATGCGCTCCTGCCAGTCGGTCGGTTGCTGCTTGCGACGCTTGAACGCTGCGCCGGGGATCGGGCCTCAACCTCTCGGACTGCCCTTTGCCTGTGATCCCGCCCGTGGTAGGCTTTCCGATGTGGAGCCACCGTTGCTAACCCGTTCCACCACATCGGCCCTGCGTCTGGGGTGGCGCGCAGGGTCGCCGCTTTCTCACCTCTCGATCACCTCCATGTCGCCCGGCGCCCTGCCCAGCTCGGACAGCAGCCGCCGCATGACCTGTTCTTGCTTGGCGGTGGGGCGCCACGAGGCACGCTTGCCGTGCTTGGCGATGGATCGAACAAAGCCCTGTAGCCATTCGTCACTGCCCGCCATCACGGCGCGCATGACCAGGGGCCAGCGATGCGTCAGGATTTCGTCAAGCTCGAGGTCGGTCATACCTGTACCCCGCGATACCTGGCCGCGATCCGCGCCATGTGCGGCGACGTGGTGAGGCACTTGGCGTCCATAGGGGAGCGCCCATCATAGTGCAGCGCAGATTGATCCATGATCGCCTGGGCAAGATCTCGGGGAATGGCTGTCGCGGCGTCCCCAAATCCAGCCGGGTATTCAATCGTGATCATGTCCGGCGACAGGTCGAAGAAGGTGCGGCCCAGGCGGACCATCGCCCGCGTTCCGCCGACTAGGATGAAGTCGGTGAAGGCTTCACCGTCCATCATGATCGTCAAAGTTGATCCATCCGCGACCGGCCCAATAGGCAAGCGGAGGTCGGGGCTGTTGCCGGGGTCGAAGATGACCACTCGCACGTTCTGCGTCAGCAGGGCAATTTGGGCGAGTTGCTCGACCTCTTGCGCCGCCGTCCACCCCATGTTTTCGACCGCTGCGTCTTCGTCTGTCTCATACAGGCGCATGTGCTCTTTGAGCGCCTCGAGATCGAAAGGGGCAGCGTTGCTGACCGGAGTTCGGGAAACAAGCATCTTCACGCCGCAATCTCCACTTCGCTGATGTGTCGGAAGAACGCCGCTTGATCCTTGGGGGACAGGGCCGCATAGGCAGCGGCAGCATAGGCTTTCAGTTCCGAGCGGCTGGCGAAAGCCGCCCAGGACCGGGCCTCATTCATCTGACCTAGAAAGGCCGGAACAGGCGCGCCTGCCGCGCGGATCGCGGCGCGGGCTGTCAGCTCGGCGTGATCAGGGTTCAGGGATCGCAGGGAAGCAAAGGCCAGCGCAGCACGTTCTTCGGTCGAAAGGCGGGCGGCGGCCACGTCGCTGAAACCGGACCAGGCGTCAGAGGTGCCGAGAGTGAGCGTGTAGCCCAACATCTTCGACATGCGCTTGTGCGCCTGGGGCATGAAGCGAGAGAGGGGAGAGCGGTTTTTCCGGTTGGGCAAACCGATATTTTCCGCTTTGTTTTCAATACCGCGATTGCGCTGGGTTGGGCTGGCTACCGCATTGATATTGTGAGAGTCTCGCACAACCCTACGGGCTGCCACTTCTCCCAAAATGAAAATAGCGCAAGTCCTTGGAGAAAAGGTGGTTTCGCCGGAAGCGTGTCGGCCTTGGCGCCTAGCGGTGCTGATTTTGCACTACGTTTTGCACCACTGGCAGGCGGCATAGCGCGCCATGTCTTTTCGTGGCATCTCCTTCTAAAAGGAGCCCAAGCATGCCCTGCTATCTCCGGGGGGCGACCTATCATCTCAAGCGGCGCGTCCCGACTCGCTATGCGAAAGTCGAACGACGCACTTTCATCAAGATGTCTCTCAAGACGGACAGCCTCGGTGTCGCGCGGCACAAGGCCGAAGAGGTATGGGATCAACTGCTGGCCTAGTGGGAGGCCCTGCTCAAGGGCGATATGAACCTGGCCAAGGTTCGTTACGAAGCGGCACAGGTTCTCGCCAAGGCCCGAAAGCTGAACCGCCCCGGGTTTACCTTAGATTTTCTGGTTCAATGACTAGGCAGCTTTTTCGGGAGCGTTCAAGCTTTCGTAGAATGCCTC
>NZ_JARAMO010000249.1:0-14641 GCF_028807275.1 Mameliella sp. AT18 | reverse complement strand
AACCTCCGGCCCCTGCCTCCCGAAGACAGTGCTCTACCAGGCTGAGCTACACTCCGACCGTGGCGGGCGGGATAGCCCAGCGCCGGGGCTTTGGCAAGGCTCAATCGTGCGCTTGCCGCGGGTCTTTCGCGCGCGGCGTCCGGTCTTTCCTGAAAAACCGCACACGGGGCACGATCCCGGTCTCGAACCGGGTCCGGGACCGCAGCACCGGACGGTTGGTCGAGGATTTTCCGCCTTCGCGCAGCACGATGTAGGTGCCGCTGGCAATGATGATTCCCGCGCCCGCTGCCGTCCAGGTGTCGGGGTATTCGTTGAAGAAGACCGCCCCTGTGAAAACCGCCCAGAGGATCTGCGAATACTGCATCGGGGCGACGACCACGGCCTCGCCCGTCTTGTAGGCCATGATGACCAGCGCCGAGGCCGCAAACGCCATGACGGACATCAACGCCAGCCCCCCCAGTTCGAGCGCCGGCATCGGCTTGTAGACAAAGGGCAGCGCCGCGCCCATGACGATGAAATTCGTCAGGATCGGATAGAGCAGCATGACGACGCTGCGTTCGTCTTGGCCGATCTTGCGCACGATGATCGAGGCCAGGGAGCTGGCAAAGGCGGCAACCAGCGCCGCCAGGTGCCCCAGGCTCAGCTCTGTTCCGCCGGGGCGCAGCACCACCAGAACGCCGCAGAGACCGACGATCACCGCTATGCCGCGTCGCAGACCCACCTGTTCGCCCAGGATGGGAATCGCCAGCAGGGTGATCAGCAGGGGGGCGGCAAAGAGAATCGCATAGACCTGCGCCAGCGGCAGAACGGAAAACGCATAAAAGGCCGACAGACCCGTGATGACAGCAGACAGGGTCCGCACCATCAGCCACCAGGGATGCACCGGCCGCAAAGTGCCGGGCTGCGATTCGCGGATCAGGATCAGCGTCAGCAGCGGAAAGGAAAACAACCCGCTGAAAAAGACGATCTGCACCGGGCTGTAACTGGCCCCCAGCCACTTCACGATCACGTCGTGAAGCGAGAACACCCCGAAAGCGAGCAGCGCCAAAAGGGCGCCTTTGGCGTTGTGAGACATCCGGAATCCGTAAAGCTGAGTCGGTTGGCGCCGCTTGTTAACGCTATCACAGGATGATTGCCGCTGGAACGCAAGGGGGATGGGCGCAACTTTGCCCGGTCAGGGGCAGGGCTGGTCCGTCCAGTCATCGGTGTTGCCCCGCCAACAGCGTTGACGATGGCCAAAGGCGACAAGCTGCCAGCCTCCATCAGCGCGGAGGAACTCGAACCGGCGTTGAAGGGCACGGGTCGAATCATCGGCCAGACCGTCCTCCGTGACCTCGATAACCAGCCGCCCGTCCGTGATCCCTGCGGTCAGGTCCAACCAGGGCAGGCCCTCGCCTTCACCCGGAAACCCAAGGACCAGGTCCTGGACAAGGGACATCGGCATGTCCGTCACCTGCGCCGATGGCACACGGAAATCGGAATAGCCGGGCAGGATCTGGACCTCCTCGGCGACGAGGGGCGACGCAAGGAGGCAGGTGATCAGGGCGGGACGCAACATGGGCAGAAACCTTTCGGGCCGGACAGGGTGATCCTGTCCGGCCCGGGCATCCCTGTCGAGACGGGAATTTCTTAGAGCGAGGCGTCCAGCGCGGCAACGATGGCGTCGCCCATCTGGCTGGTCGAAACCGGATCGACGCCTTCTTCGCCCAGCAGGTCCGCGGTGCGCGCACCGTCGGCCAGCACTTTTTCCACGGCCTGTTCCAGGCGGGTGGCCTCGTCGCCAAGGTCAAAGCTGTAGCGCAGCGCCATCGCGAACGACAGGATGCAGGCAATCGGGTTCGCCTTGCCCTGGCCCGCAATGTCGGGCGCCGAGCCGTGCACCGGCTCGTACAGCGCCTTGGGACGGCCATTCGCCATCGGCGCGCCAAGGCTGGCCGAAGGCAACATGCCAAGGCTGCCGGTCAGCATGGCAGCGGCATCGGACAGCAAGTCGCCGAACAGGTTGTCGGTCACGATGACGTCGAATTGCTTGGGCCAGCGGCACAACTGCATTGCGCCCGCATCGGCGTACATGTGGCTCAACTCGACCTCGGGGTAATCCTTGCCCACCTCGGTCACCACCTCGCGCCAGAGCACGCCGGATTCCATGACGTTGGCCTTTTCCATCGAGCACAGCTTCTTGTCGCGCTTCATGGCCAGTTCGAACGCCGACCGCGCCACGCGGTCGATCTCCGACTCGGTGTAGCGTTGGGTGTTGATGCCCACGCGCTCGTTGCCCTCTTCGATGATGCCGCGCGGCTCGCCGAAATAGATGCCCGAAGTCAGCTCGCGCACGATCATGATGTCCAGGCCGGCGACCACATCCTTTTTCAGCGACGAGAAATCCGCCAACGCGTCAAAGCACTGGGCCGGGCGCAGGTTGGCATAGAGGTCCATTTCCTTGCGCAGGCGCAGAAGGCCACGCTCGGGCTTCACGCTGAAATCCAGCACGTCGTATTTCGGGCCGCCGACGGCGCCCAGAAGGACCGCGTCCACTTCTTGTGCCTTGGCCATCGTGTCATCGTGCAGCGGTGTGCCGTGCGCGTCGTAGGCCGCGCCGCCCACCAGGTCCTCGGACACATCAAAGGCCAGGTCGCGCTTTGCGCCGTACCAGTCGATGACCTTGCGGACCTCGGCCATGACCTCGGGGCCGATGCCGTCGCCCGGCAGGATGAGAAGCGAAGGGTTGGACATGGTCGGGCTCTCCTATTCGTGACGTCAGGCCCCTAGCGCGCGGGGGCAGTCTGGTCAATATCACCCCGCCTGTTGCGGCCCCACATGGGCCGACAGCCCTTCGGCCAGTGCCTCCCAGACGCGGCGAATCCGCGGCGTGTTCCGGACCGCCTCATGCGCCGCCAGCCAGAGCGGCAGCGTCGGCAGCGGGATCTGTGGCAGCACCCGCTCCACCAGCGGTTCGGCATCGCCGATGTTGCGCTGGGCAAAGCCGATGCCGCAGCCTGCCTTTATCAACTCCCAATAGACGGGGTGATGATCGGTGCGGGTGGCGAACCAGTCCCGCTGTGCCTCCACGCCCATCTCGCGCATGCCGCGCAGGATCAGGTCAGAGCGGTCATACCCGACCAGATCATGGTTCAGGAACGCCTCGAAAGTCTCCGGCCGCCCCCGGCGCGCGATGTAGGATTTCGCCCCGTAGAGCCCCAATTCCAGTTCGCCCAGGTGACGCGTGACGATGTCCAGCTGTTCGCTGCGATACATCCGCACGGCGATATCGGCCTCGCGGTACAAAAGGTTCTCGGACCGGTCCGTGGGCACCAGGTCGATACTGATCTCCGGCTCTTCCTCGCGCAGTTTCGCAAGGATCGGCGGCAGGTGATATTGCGCGGTAAAGACGCTGGCTGTGACGCGCACGGGGCCTGAGAGCGTCTCTGCCCGGCCCGCAGCGGCCAGGCTCAACCCCCGCATCCCCTCGGCCATGCGCTGCGCATGGGGCAGCAGGTCGGCGCCAGCCTCGCTGAGCGCCAGTCCGCGCGGCTGGCGGCGGAATAGCTCCAACCCCAGTGTGGTCTCGATCTGGCGGACCTGCCGTCCGGCGGTCGGTTGCGAGATTCCCAGACGCCGCGCCGCCTCTGACAGTGATCCGGTTTCGGCCACGGTCAGGAAGGTCTGGACCAGCGACCAGTCAAGCTTGGTGACGATAGCATCCATTCATTCATGAATACATGAGCTGCGCATTCTGGCAATTCCTCGAATCTGATGAATGGGGCACACTTGGGGGCAAGTGAGATGGAGGATGGTCAGATGACGGGCAACGTGCTGATCCTGGGCGGCAGCGGGCGGTTCGGACGCAACGCGGCAGAGGCCTTCTGGAACGCGGGTTGGCGGGTTGTGCTGTTCGACCGCGAACAGGACGACCTGGCGCAAGCGGCACAGGGGATAGATATTATCGTGAACGGCTGGAACCCGGCCTACACGGACTGGGCCACGCAGATACCACGTCTGACTGAACAGGTGATCGCGGCGGCGCGCACTTCTGGCGCGACGGTGATCCTGCCCGGCAACGTCTATGTCTTCGGCAAGGAGGCGCCGGAGGGGTTTGGGCCCGAAGTCGCCCACGCGGCCCGGAACCCCCTTGGCCGCGTGCGGATCGAGATGGAGCAGACCTACCGCGATGCGGGCATCCCCGTGATCCTTTTACGAGCCGGGGACTTCCTGGATACCGCGGCCTCCGGCAACTGGTTCGACCTGCAGATGGCGCCCTCGCTTAAGAAGGGCGTGCTGACCTATCCCGGCGACCCGGATGTGCCGCATGCCTGGGCCTTCCTGCCCGACATGGCGCGCGCTGCAGTGGCCCTGGCGGAACGGCGCGAGATACTGCCGCGATTCACGGAGGTGAACTTTCCCGGCTACACGCTGACCGGGCAGGACATGGCCAGGCAGATCGGCGAGATCCTGGGACGCGGGGTGAGGGTCAGGCGCATGGCATGGTGGCCCGTCCGCCTGGCCGCGCCGGTCTGGCCATTAGGGGCGAAACTGGTCGAGATGCGCTACCTCTGGGACAAGCCGCACCGCCTGACACATGAAAGTTTCGAGGCACTCCTGCCGGGTTTTCGGGAAACCCCGGTGGACGAGGCACTGGCCGCCGCCGTGGCGCCAGTGCTCAAGGCAGGGTCAGATCGACCCAGACGAGACCATGCGGCCCAAGATCCGGCGACGGCGGCGTGACGCCGCTGTCGCGGACAGACAGCGCCCGGTCAGGCAGGACATAACTCACCCGCATCGGTCCGGTGCTGTCCCAGGTCACGGTCTCCGCACCGGGCATTGGATCCTGCAGACGCCTGTGTTCCAGCACCCGGCGCGCGGCGTCATGCAGCCCGTTGCCGCGAGCGGGATCAAGATTGAGATTGCCGATCACGACGACGGGCGTATCGGGCGAAGTACCAATCTTTTCATCAAGGACATGGGTCCAAAGCAGAACCTCATCCCGGTTGCGGCGCCCGTTGCGATCCTCGGGGCCGTCGAAAACCGGCGGTGTGGCCGCAAGCGTCAGCAGCGTCAGCCCCCCGCCCGGCGTTGCCACGCGCAATGCCCAATGCGCGGAACTGGAAAGGCGCTGCACATCGTGTGCCGGGTCGTCAGAGGCAATCGCGCTGTCCGGCACGTCCTTCCACAACAGCGCGGAGTGATCGACCCACAGGTCCACCGGATAACGCGACAGCAGTGCCATACCGCCCTGCCCCGCGAACCAGCCAAAGCCCTGCGCATCGCGCGGACCGCCACGATAGCCGTCCCCGTCGATGTCCAGCCCGGTCGCCATTCCGGTATTGGGCCGCAAGGCAAAGAGATACGGATAGTGCAGGCCCTGGTCAGCCAGAAGGCTGTTCAGCTTTCCCAACGCGACCAGACCGGCGTCATAGTCGATGTCGGTCAACAGCAGGACGTCAGGCCCGACCGAGACGATCGGCCCGAGGTCCGGCGGCGCCTTTTCCAGGTCGGCCAGCATCAGCCCCGGCCCCTTGCGGCTGAAATCACCGTGCCAGGTGGCCAGGCGCACCGGGTCGGCACAGGCCGCCCAGGCCACGAGAACGTAGCTGAGAAAGAGGATCAGACCGCCTGCAGGTCCGCCTGCGCGTAGGCGCGGCGGCGCTTTTCCTCGATCAGGTCGGCAATGCGCATCAGCGCCACCCCCCTCATGATCAAGCTTGCCGGCAGAAAGGCCCATGCGCTCATCGTCCAGATCAGTGTTTGCGGTTCGGCCCAGGACAAGGACGTCGCATGAACCCCGGCGGCCTTCAGCAGCGCCGGAATCAAGAATGGCAGCAGGAACCCTAAGGCTACGTTAACGTGGCTGTCCCGGCGCAGGCGCCGCAGGATGTCGCCACCTGCGGTAGGGTCGTAGAGCGGCAGGTTGATCCAGAAATTGAAGGCACCCCGCCCCAGCGGCCAATCCAGGATCCGAACCAGCGCCACGAACAGCAGGATCGTGACAAGGGAAATGACATAGGCCAGCCCTGCCAGCGGACGGATCTCTTCGACCATCGCCTCTCCGGGTACGGCCAGCAGCATCAGGTGCACGGGCGAAAAGGAGAAATCCATCGCCTCACCGATCATGCGGCCAAAACCGATCAGACCGTCCGTCAGGGGGGTCGGCAGCACCGCGCCCCGGCAAATCAACGTCAACAGGATCACGGTCAGCGCAAGCGAGAAGAAACGGATGCGGTTGAACGGCGGGGCCGAACGGAACTCGATCAGCGAGGGCGCGTCGGCAAGATATTCGACAAGGGTCAGGATGGCGGCAACAAGGCCGATCAGGGCTATCATCTGGGTGGTCTCGGCACGGGTTCCCGGCATCAGCAGCGCAGGAGTCGCCACAAGCAATGCAACAAGGAATGCCCGCGCCCCGGCGGCCACCATTCGCGTGATCACAGTTCTGCCCTTTCGTTCCGGACGGGAGCGATACGATGCCGCGCCCTTGTTCCATCCCGAGCCCGCACTTTACGGCGGGTTGCCTCAATCTTGCCCAAGTTTTGCCCCTTTTGCCCAGATCGCTCAAGCATTCAAGGGAGGCTTGCTCAGATTCATGGCCCTTTCGGGGAGGTACTGGTGCGGGATTGCATCAATTCCAAGGCACGAAAAAGGCGCGTGAAGAACGCGCCGCAATATCTTGGGGGGAAAGAAAAATCCGCCACAAGAGGACTGCCCGAAAATCGGGTCATCCGTTAACCCGGCATTAGTGAGTGTGGCGATCACGACCCCGGGCGGCGCCGGAAGCGCCCCCGCCGCGGGCTGCGGCAGGGGCGAGTCTCATTGGATCAGACCCAGGGGCGCGCCTGTGCGGCCTGCGCCTCGAAGGCATCAATGGCCGGCGCCTTTTCCATCGACAGGCCGATGTCATCGAGGCCTTCGAGCAGGCAGTGCTTCTTGAACGGGTCGATTTCGAAGCTGAAGCTCTCGCCGTCCGAGGTGGTGACGGTCTGCGCCTCGAGGTCGACGATCATCCGCGCGTTGGAGCCTTTTTCGGCGTCCTTCATCAGCACGTCCACCGCCTCTTGCGGCAGCTTGATCGGCAGCAGCCCGTTCTTGAAGCAGTTGTTGTAGAAGATGTCGGCAAAGGAGGTCGAGATGATCGCCTTGATACCGAAATCTTTCAGCGCCCAGGGCGCGTGTTCCCGCGACGATCCGCAACCGAAGTTGTCGCCCGCCACCAGGATCTCGGTCTCGCGGTACTGCGGCTGGTTCAGCACGAAATCGGAAATCTCGTTGCCCTGCCGGTCATAGCGCATCTCGTCGAAGAGGTTCACGCCCAGGCCGGACCGCTTGATGGTCTTCAGAAAGACCTTGGGGATGATCATGTCGGTGTCGATGTTGACCAGCGGCATGGGCGCCGCGATCCCGGTGAGTTTTTCGAACTTGTCCATCGGTCAGACTCCTCAGGCGTTTTCGGTCATCAGCGCGCGTACGTCGGTCAAGTGACCGGTCAGCGCGGCAGCAGCGGCCATCGCGGGCGACACGAGGTGCGTACGCCCCTTGTAGCCCTGGCGGCCCTCGAAGTTGCGGTTCGAGGTGGAGGCACAGCGCTCACCCTCGGACAGCTGGTCGGGGTTCATGGCAAGGCACATGGAACAGCCCGCAAGGCGCCATTCGAAACCGGCCTCCTTGAAGATGTCGGCCAGGCCTTCTTCCTCGGCCTGGGCGCGGACAAGGCCCGACCCCGGGACGATCATGGCGCGCATGCCGTCCTTGACCTTTTTGCCCTTCACGACCTCGGCGACGGCGCGCAGGTCCTCGATCCGGCCATTGGTGCAGGAGCCGATGAACACGGTGTCGATCTGGATGTCGGTCAGCGGCGTGCCGGGCTGGAGACCCATGTAGTCGAGCGACCGCTGAGCCGCGGCGACCTTGCCGCCCTTGAAGCTGTCGGGCGCGGGCACGACCGCCGAGATCGGCAGCGCGTCCTCGGGCGAGGTGCCCCAGGTCACGGTGGGTTCGATCGACTCGCCCGGGATGGTCAGCACCTTGTCCCAATGCGCGTCATCGTCCGAATAGAGCGTCTTCCACCAGTTGAGCGCGGCCTCCCACTGGGCGCCTTTCGGCGCGTGGGGGCGGCCCTTGACGTAGTCAAAGGTGGTCTCGTCCGGCGCGATCAGGCCAGCGCGGGCACCTCCCTCGATGGCCATGTTGCAGATCGTCATCCGGCCTTCCATCGAGAGGTTGCGGATCGCTTCGCCGCAATACTCGATGACATAGCCGGTGCCGCCGGCGGTGCCGGTTTCGGCGATGATGCGCAGCACGATATCCTTGGCGGTCACGCCCGGCGCCAGCTTGCCGGTGATCTCGACCTTCATGTTCTTGGACTTGGACTGGATCAGCGTCTGGGTGGCCAGGACATGTTCGACCTCCGACGTGCCGATACCATGCGCCAGCGCGCCGAATGCGCCATGCGTGGCGGTGTGGCTGTCGCCGCAGACCACGGTCATGCCCGGCAGGGTCCAGCCCTGTTCGGGGCCGACGATGTGCACGATGCCCTGGCGGATGTCCGACACCGGGTAATAGTGGATGCCGAATTCCTTGGCGTTGGTGTCCAGCGCGGCCACCTGGATGCGGCTGTCCTCGGGCATCTGGTCGGGGTTGTCGCGGCCCTCGGTGGTGGGCACGTTGTGATCCGGGACGGCGATGGTCTTGTCCGGCGCGCGCACGGTGCGGCCCGCCATGCGCAGCCCTTCGAAGGCCTGCGGGCTGGTCACCTCGTGGACGAGGTGGCGGTCGATGTAGATGAGGCTGGTGCCGTCTGCATCCTCGTGGACGAGATGGGCATCCCAGATCTTGTCATAAAGCGTCTTGGGGGACATTGGTCCTCTCCCGTTGATTGGCGAATGGCTTGTCGGAAGGGTGGCGCGGGCACGCGCCGGGGATCAGGCGCGCGCCTGTAGCCGGGCCAGCACGGTGTGCGTGGCGCCGTAGAAACGTTCGCGCAGGCGCGCGCGGTCTGTCCTGTCGACATGGGGTTTCATGACCCCGCCTGATACAGCCTCGCAAAGATTCCCGCAAGAGAGCGCCGACGCTCGTCGGGACCGCTCTCAATGGGCAGAGCAGGTGCTCCCTCAGGCCACCTGGCCGGGCGCCAGACGGCGCCGCAGCGCCTCGGGCACCTGCCGGGCCGAGGAGATGCGCGGCAGGGACATTTCCGGGATGGCACGGTCCCCACCGTAAAGCGCAGTATACTCGGCATGGTTCGCAAAGGCGCGACGGCCGATGTAGTCGATAAAGGTCTCTGCCGGGGCGCCTTCGGCCAGGATGACCGCGTGTTCCTCGGTCTCGACATGGTAGAGCGTATAGCCCTCGCCCAGGTCCGACAGCGGCACCCAAGTGATACCCGCGCCATTCACCAGTGCGCCCGCGTCGATCAGCATCCCGTCGATCAGCAGGGCATGATCCGCCGTCAACACCAGATCCCGTTCCGGACAGCCGCCGCCCAACGCCCCGGCGCGGACACGCACGGGCATCAGGCGCTCGGCCGGGCCGAACCGGGTCGAAACCCGCTGAACCCCGATCCATTTCACCCGCACCACCTCGCCGCCGTGCGAGAGGATCTCTGATCCAATGTGCAGGTCCTCGACCGCCACGCGGCCCGCGGGCGTCGAAATCCCCGTACCTGTCAGGAAACAGGCGGGCATGTTCTCGTTCAGCACGTCGCTGGGATCGATGGAGTTCGGGAATTCGGAATAGGGTACGTTCGCCTCGGTCGAGCCGAGCAGGTAGCCGAACTGGTCCTGGATAAAGTAGAAGTCGCGCCCGCCAAAGGTCACCTTGCCCAGGTAGGTTGCGTCACTGGCGGAGTAGTCGGGGTTGATGACCTCTCCCTGTTCGACTTCCTCGTCGATCGGGCCGCCCTGCTCCTCGTAGATCGAAGAGCCGTAGACCGGGTTGTTGATCGTGTCGCCCTGCTTGTTCCAGCCCGATGGCACGCCGCCGATGGTAAACTGGCTGTAGTAGGTGGCGGACAGAACGGTGAACTGACCCATGAATACAAATCCTCTCCAGACAATGACCCGCCGTGAAACACGGCTCTCCCGGGTTTGCCCGACCCTGTCAGCTTATCTGCAAACTGGCAATGAAAAGCGCCGACGGCGGGGATTTGCCGGGCACGGGCGCATGACCGCCCCGGGTTGCGGACAAACTGACGCGGCCCCCTTGTGGCATCTCCGGATCTGGCCCATTTTCCGGCGGTTCGCGGGGAAATCCGCGCAAGACTTCCGAAAATCTTGATCCGAGTGACGGGGCAATGCGTACCCGCTACATGAGGAAATGAGGCATCCGATGCGCAGTGCATTGAACATCGTCAACCTTGGCTTGATCGCCGTGCTGATCGTGGCCGCGTTCAGCGTGCAGGCCCGCGTGGAATCAAGCGGGATCACCCCGCTGACCGTGCTGGTGGAATGATGCCGGGACACCGGTCGCCCTGTCGGGCGGACCGGCCTAACGGGTGCCAAAGCCACGCCGCCCCACGGGGCGGCGTCATTCGTTGGCAGACTTTGACAGGCGATCAGGTCGCGTCCGCCCAGAGGTCGGTCGAAAGGTATTTCAGACCACTGTCGCACAGTACTATCCCGACCGTGCGGCCCCGTTCCGGCCCGCGCAAAAGGTCTGCCGCCGCTGCAAGGTTCGCGCCCGAGGAATAGCCGGCGAACAGCCCCTCTGTCCGCGCCAGCAGGCGGGCATGGTCCCGCGCCTGGTCGCCGCTGACGGTCAGAGTTCCCGACAGCGGCGCGTCACGCAGGTGGACCAGGTCCGCCATGCCATAGCCGCCGCCCTGTATCGGGTGGTCCGGATGCCTGGTATCCCCGCCGCCGATGGCCTCGGCGCCCCGGGGTTCGACCGCGTAACAGCGCACGCCCTTGGGGGCGAGAAATCGCGCCGTGCCCGCCAGCGTCCCGCCGGACCCTACGAAATCCGCAAAGACCTCGATCGTGCCGCCGGACTGCTGCCATAGTTCCGGCCCTGTGCCGGTTTCATGCGCCGCCGGATTGCCCGGATGGCCGAACTGGTCAGCCCGAAAGGCGTCGCGGTCTCGCGTGATGCGCTGAGTTGCCTCTTCGACCAGCGCAAGATCCGCACCGGACACCTGCCCCGGAACACCCCCCGGCGCCTGGTCGACCAGCTCCACCTGGGCGCCCAACGCCGCCATCATGCGCGCCCGTTCGACCGAATTGCCCCGGCTCATCACCGCGATGAACGGATGCTCGAGGATGCCGCAGACGATGGCCAGCCCGGTGCCCATGTTGCCCGAGGTCAGCTCGACCACCGGCTGCCCGGGTTGCAACACGCCGCTTTCGCGCGCCGCCTGAATGATGGCGCGGGCCGCCCGGTCCTTCTTGGAAAACCCCGGCAACAGGAAATCGGGCTTGGCCAGGATACGCCCCTCGACCCCCAGCGCGGCGCAAACGCGGGTGAGGTCGATCAGCGGCGTGTTCCCGATGGCGTCAATGGCAGAAGTGAGGATCATGGCCGGAAGCTGCGCCGCCCTCCTCGGCAAGTCAAGCAATCCAGAGGGTTGCGCGGTTCCCGCTTTGCAATACTCTTTAAGGGCCCGAGACCCGCGCCGACGGAAGGTGACATGGACCCACAGGAGACGCTGCCGCTGGACCCCGAGGCGCTGATCGGCCTCTGGGAATTCCTGCTGGCCGAAGGCGAGTTGCTGTGGCGACAGGCCATGCGGCCCTGGACCACCTACCAGATCGGCATCATCCTCGCCGTCTTTCTATTGGCATGGGGACTGCGCGCCCTGATCCGGCCGCGCTATTCCGACTGGCTTCGCAGCCGCGAGAACTGGCCGAAATGGCGGTTGCGGATCGGGCTGATCGTGCAGCGGCGGATGCGGATGATCCTGTTCGTGGCGATGATCTGGGCCGCCTACCTGGTGATGAAGGAACTGACCTGGTCCTACCGTTCGCTCTTGTTGCGGGTGGTGGCGAACCTGTCGACCGCCTGGCTGTTCATCGCCTTCGCGACCCGGCTGATCGCGAACCCTGCACTTGGCGTGGTGGTGCGCTACGGCGCCTGGACATGGGCCACGCTGTCGATCCTCGGCTGGACCGACGAGGCGGAAAACACGCTGGAATCCATCGCGATCACGATGGGGGAGACGCGGCTGTCGATGTGGCTGATCATCAAGGCCGTGGTGATCATGGCGGTGCTCTTGGCGATGGCCCGGCTGATGGCAGGCGCCTCGGCAGCCTCGATCCGGCGCAACACGGCGATCAGCCCATCGATGCAGGTGCTGGCGGTCAAGGTCCTGCAGGTGATCCTGTTCGGCTCGGCCTTCTTCATCGCGCTGAAATCGGTGGGGGTGGACCTGACCGGCCTGGCGGTGCTGTCGGGCGCCATCGGCGTGGGCCTTGGCTTTGGCCTGCAAAAGGTGGTGTCGAACCTCGTCTCCGGCATCATCATCCTGCTCGACAAGTCGATCAAGCCCGGCGACGTCATCAGCCTGGGCGAGACCTTTGGCTGGATCGAGTCCCTGGGCGCGCGCTATGTCAGCGTGGTCACGCGGGATGGCCGGGAATATCTGATCCCGAACGAGGATCTGATCACCGGGCAAGTGGTGAACTGGTCGCATTCCAACGACTTCGTGCGGCTCGACATCCACTTTGGCACCTCCTACCAGGACGACCCGCACGAAGTGCGCCGCATCGCCATCGCCGCTGCGCAAAGCGTGAACCGGGTGCTCAGCCACAAGCCCCCGGTCTGCCACATCATCGGCTTCGGCGATTCCTCGGTAGACTATGTCCTGCGCTTCTGGATCACCGACCCCACGGGCGGGCTGACGAACATCCGGGGCAACGTGTACCTCGCCCTCTGGGACGCCTTCCAGGCCAACGACATCTCGATCCCCTTCCCGCAACGCGAGGTGCGGGTGCTGAAGGATGCAGATCCGGCCGCGCCCGTCATGGACTGACGGACGCGGCCACAGGGTGCTTCAGCCGATCACCTCGCCGATCAGCATCTGCGGCTGGCAATCGGTGAATTTCGGGATGTCATCCAACAGCGGCTGCGCCTTGGCCATTCCCTCTTTCAAGGCGGCTCCGTCCTTGAAGACCAGCGTCGCGATGGCATGAAAGCCCGGCGGCGTATCGGGACCGCCGGACAGGCCCTTGGTGGCAATGGCGGTCTTCATGTAAGGACCCCAGATCTCGGCCACCATCTTGAGATGCGTGTTGACGTAGTAGTCATAGTCGAAATGGGTGCCTTCCGTCGCCGGATAGAGCACCTGAACGCTGCTGGACATAACACTTCCTCCCTGTTGTCCGTCCGGTTTACCACAGGTGGCGTGCCGTTACGTCTCAATTTGCAAACCCGTCCCGAGGGCTGACAAACCCATGTCGCGCGCGCATAGTCGCCCCAGATCCAGGAGGGGACCATGAGCGAAGATATCGTCATCCTGAGCGGTGCGCGCACCGCCATCGGAACGTTCGGCGGCAGCCTTGCAGGCACGCCGCCCATTGACCTCGGGACAGCGGCGGCAAAGGCCGCGCTGGAACGCGCGGGCGTCGAGGGCGGGCAGATCGGGCACGTCGTGTTCGGCCATGTCATCAACACCGAACCGCGCGACATGTACCTCAGCCGCGTGGCGGCGATGCAGGCGGGCATTCCCGACAGCACCCCGGCGATGAACGTCAACCGGCTCTGCGGGTCCGGCGCGCAGGCGATCGTCTCTGCGGTGCAGTCGCTGATGCTGGGCGATGCAGACTTCGCGCTGGCCGGCGGAGCCGAGGCGATGTCGCGCTCTCCCTTCGCGATCACCGATCAGCGCTGGGGCGCCAAGATGGGCGACGTCAAGACGTTGGACATGATGCTGGGCGCGCTGAACTGCCCCTTCGGCACCGGCCACATGGGCGTGACAGCCGAAAACGTTGCCTCGGAGCATGACATTTCCCGCGAGGCGCAGGACGCCTTTGCGCTGGAAAGCCAGGAACGCGCCGCCAAAGCCATCGCCGAAGGACGGTTCGCCGAGCAGATCGTGCCGGTGCAGGTGCGCAAGAAGCGCGACATGGTGGATTTCGACACCGATGAACACCCCAAGGCCACCACGCTGGAGGCGCTTTCCGGCCTGCGCGCGGTCTTCCAGAAAGACGGAAGCGTGACGGCAGGCAATGCCAGCGGCATCAACGACGGCGCGGCGGCGCTGGTGCTGGCGCGTGCCTCGGCGGCGGAAAACGCCGGCCTGAAACCGCGCGCCCGCGTGCTGGGCTATGCCCATGCCGGTGTGCGCCCCGAGGTCATGGGCATCGGTCCGGTTCCGGCGGTGATGTCCCTGCTCGAGCGTACGGGCCTGGGCGTTGCCGACTTCGACGTGATCGAATCGAACGAGGCCTTTGCCGCGCAGGCCCTGGCGGTGAACAAGGAGCTGGGCCTCGACCCGGCGAAGGTGAACCCAAACGGCGGCGCCATCGCCCTTGGCCACCCGGTCGGCGCAACGGGCGCGATCCTCACGGTCAAGGCGCTTTACGAGCTGGAACGCACCGGCGGATCCAAGGCGCTGATCACTATGTGCATCGGCGGCGGTCAGGGCATCGCCTTGGCGATAGAGCGGATCTGACACCGGCCAACGGAGAAAAGAGCGAGGGGCCAGCCCCTCGCGCTCCCC
>NZ_JARAMO010000248.1:0-1796 GCF_028807275.1 Mameliella sp. AT18 | reverse complement strand
AGCGCGCTGGTCGCCTCGTCCAGAAGCAGGATCGGTGGGTCCTTGAGCAGGGTGCGCGCGATGCCCACCCGCTGTTTCTCGCCCCCCGAGAGCTTCAGCCCCCGTTCGCCCACCTGGGTGTCGTAGCCCTCGGGCAGGCTTTCGATGAAGCTATGGATCTGCGCGGCTTTCGCGGCCTCCACGATCTCGGCGTCGCTGGCGCCGTCGCGACCGTAGGCGATGTTGTAACGGATCGTGTCGTTGAACAGGACGGTGTCCTGCGGCACCACGCCGATGGCCGCGTGCAGGCTGCCCTGGGTCACGTCGCGCAGATCCTGCCCGTCGATGCGCACGGCGCCTCCGTCCACGTCGTAGAAGCGGAACAGAAGCCGCCCGATGGTGGATTTGCCCGACCCGGAAGGCCCGACCAGCGCCACGTTCTCTCCCGCGCCCACGGCGACGTCGATGCCCTTGAGGATCGGGCGCGCCGGGTCATAGCCAAAGCGCACCCCGGCGAAGTCCACCACTCCGCCGGAGACCGCCAGGTCCGGTGCGCCGGGCTTGTCGGACACCTCGCGCGGCTGTTCCAGCAGGTCGAACATCTCGCCCATGTCCACCAGCGCCTGGCGGATCTCGCGGTAGACCGTGCCGAGAAAGTTCAGCGGCATGGTGATCTGGATCATGTAGGCATTGACCATGACGAAATCGCCCACCGTCAGCGCGCCGTTCTGCACCCCCACCGCCGCCATGACCATGACGGCGACCAGCCCCGAGGTGATGATCAGCGACTGGCCCACGTTCAGCATGGCCAGCGAGGTGGCCGTCTTGATCGCCGCCTGTTCGTAGCCCTGCATGGCACGGTCATAGCGTGCCGCCTCGCGCGACTCGGCGCCGAAATATTTGACCGTCTCGAAGTTCAGCAGGCTGTCGATCGCCTTCTGGTTGGCGTCGGTGTCCTGCTTGTTCATCTCGCGCCGCAGCTTCACCCGCCATTCCGTCACCTTGAAGGTGAAGGCAACATAGAGCGCGATCACACCCACCACGACGACCAGGTACCAGACGTCGAAAAGATAGAAGAGCACCGCCGCGACCAGGATCAGCTCCAGCATCAGCGGCCCGATGGAGAACAGCAGGAAGCGCAGCAGGAATTCCACGCCTTTCACGCCGCGCTCTATGATGCGGCTCAGTCCGCCGGTCTTGCGCGTGATGTGATAGCGCATCGAGAGGCGGTGGATATGGGTGAAGGTTTCCAGCGCCAGCCGCCGTAGCGCGCGCTGGCCGACCTTGGCAAAGACCGCGTCGCGCAACTGCTGGAACCCGACGGTCATCAGCCGCGCCATGCCATAGGCCAGCGTCAGCCCGACCGCCCCCAGCATCAGGTCCGAGACATCCCCCGAAAGCGTATCGACCGCCTGCTTGTAGAGGATCGGGGTGGCCACGGCGATGAGCTTGGCCAGGATCAGGAAGCCCAGCGCGATGACGACGCGACGCTTGGCCCAGGTCTGCCCCTCGGGCCAGAGATAGGGGCCGACACGACGGATCGTGCGCCACCCCGAACGGCGTTCGTCGCGGGCGATCTGGGCATCGGTAGAGGTGTCGGGGGGCATGAAAGGCTTTCCTGTTTGGCCCTATCACCTAGGCCGCGGCGCGCTGTTCTGCAAGCCGCCCGCCGATCAGGTGCCGAACAGGGGGGGCGCTGCCCCCTCTGCGCCGGGGGCGCATTCACCCCCGAGGTATTTTTTAAACCAAAGAAAACAGGATGAGGCACCAATCTTCTTTGGTTTGACCAATACCTCGGGGGAGTCGACCGCAGGGAG
>NZ_JARAMO010000247.1:0-4753 GCF_028807275.1 Mameliella sp. AT18 | reverse complement strand
ACCTCGGCCAATTGCCGGATTTCGAGGATATCGAGGCAGAGGACCGCGCTCATGCCTTTGCCCTTGAAAAACCCGCGCCAGAGGCGGCCCTGCAGTTCTTCCTCGACTCGCCCCGAACGGATCTGGCGGCCGAGCTGATCGTGATGCACCCGGACCACTGGGACGGTGGCGATTGGCACATCCTGCCCAAAGTGGCGGCGCTTCTGGAGCATGATCATCCGCTGGCCGCGACAATCCTCTACCGCGCCCTGCTGGACGACATCTTCACCCTCGCGCGATCCAAGGCCTATGGACACGGTGCGACTTACCTCGGGAAACTGGCCCTGCTCTCAGAAGACGCCGATGCCGTCCGCTCCGGCGAATTCCCCAGCCACGCAACCTATCTTGCTGGGCTCAAGAAGGCGCACCACCGGAAATCAGCGTTCTGGTCCCATGTCGGTGAGGGGGAAGAGGAGAAGACGCCGCAGGCCGGCACGTCCCGTCGCCCTGTTTGGGCCAAAGGGGGTGAGTGACGGCCCAGAGCGGCCGCTTAACAGGGGCTCGTCGGAAGTCCGCTATCCGTGAAAATGATTGTCACCGCTGATCCAGATCACGTGTAGCTTTCGGTAAACGCGGCCCAAGGCCTTCGCGACAGGAAATGGCCCGTCGCGGCCCCGCCATGCGTCTGCGGATCAAAGCCCTGTCATCGGGCGCCGCCCTTGCGGCGCTGCCGCTCTGCCGTTACACGCTCCGCTCAACCGGTCGCAGCCTACCCGGTCATCAAAACAAGGGTCAAAAATGAACACTCTGGTCATCTGCTCGGGCGGACTCGATTCCGTGTCGCTCGCCCATATCGTCGCCGCCGAGCATCGGCTCACGCGGCTTGTCTCCTTCGACTACGGCCAGCGCCACCGCAAGGAGCTCGATTTCGCCGCTGCCGCCGCGCACCGGCTCGGCGTGCCGCATCACCTCATCGACATGCGCACCATCGGCGCCGCGCTGACCGGATCGGCGCTCACCGACGACATCGACGTGCCCGATGGGCACTACGCTGAAGAGACGATGCGCATCACCGTCGTGCCGAACCGCAACGCGATCATGCTGGCCATCGGCTTCGGCGTTGCCGCCGCCAATGGCGACAATGCCGTCGCCACGGCGGTCCATGGCGGCGATCACTTCATCTATCCCGACTGCCGCCCTGCCTTCACGCAAGCTTTCGACGCCATGCAGCGCATGGCGCTGGACGGTTATGCCGACGTGCGGCTTTTCACGCCCTTCGTGGAGCGCACCAAGGCAGACATCGTGACCGAGGGCGCCAGGCACGGCACGCCCTTTGCCGAAACCTGGTCCTGCTACAAGGGCGGCGCGGTGCACTGCGGGCGCTGCGGCACCTGCGTGGAGCGGCGCGAGGCCTTTCACCTTGCCGATGTCGAGGACCCGACCACCTATGCCGACCCGGATTTCTGGGCCAGGGCAGTCGCCGAGAAGGAGGAGCGCTGATGTTCCGTATCCGCAAGGAGTTCCACTTCTCCGCCTCCCACCAGCTGGCGCATCTGCCGGCCGGTCACCAATGCGCCCGGCTGCACGGGCACAATTACATCGTGGTGGTCGAGCTGGCCGCGGACGCGCTCAACGCCGACGGCTTCGTGCGCGACTATCACGATCTCAAGCCCCTCAAGGTCTACATCGACGACACCTTCGACCACCGGCACCTGAACGACGTGCTCGACGTGCCCTCGACCGCCGAGAACATGGCCAAACACTTCTTCGACTGGTGCAAGGCCCGCTGGCCGGAAGTGAGCGCGGTGCTTGTCAGCGAGACGCCCAAGACCTGGGCCGAATACCGGCCATGACGACGCTTCGCATCGCTGAGATCTTCGGCCCGACGATCCAGGGCGAAGGCGCGCTGATCGGCGAGCCCACGTTGTTCGTGCGCGCGGGCGGCTGCGATTACCGCTGCGTGTGGTGCGACAGCATGTACGCCGTCGACAGCGCCTATCGCCACACCTGGGCCGCGATGAAGCCCGAAGCAGTCTGGGCGGAACTGCGCCGCCTTTCGGGCGACCGGCCCGTCACCGTTTCGCTGAGCGGCGGCAATCCGGCGATCCAGGATTTCGGCCCACTCATAGCGCTTGGCCGCGCCGCGGGCTACCGCTTTGCCTGCGAGACGCAGGGCTCGGTCGCACGGCCCTGGTTTTCCGATCTCGACACGCTGGTCCTTTCTCCCAAGCCGCCCTCGAGCAGCGAACGGGTGGATTGGGGCACCTTCGCCGACTGCGTCGAAGCCGGCCGCGGCGCCCGAAGCACCGTGATGAAGATCGTGGTCTTCGATGGCGCCGATTACGCGTGGGCCAAGGAGGCCCATGCCCGCCATCCCGAGTTGCCGCTCTACCTGCAGCCGGGCAATCCCGAGGTGGACCCCCAGACCCCGGTCGACTCGCAGGCATTGGCCGACCGGCTCGGCTGGCTGACCGAGACCGCGATGGCGGACCGCTGGTTCGCACCCCGTATCCTGCCGCAACTGCATGTCCTGATCTGGGGCAACAGACGCGGCGTCTGATCTTCCGGAGACCTCCATGACAGACTCGATCTACAGAGACCTGAAGCAGCTCGGCGGAGCCACCCGCATTCCCGCAAGTCCCGAAGAGGCCGCGCTCGAGCGGGTGGCCAACCCGCAGGCCGATGCCACCTACACCGTGCGCTTCACTGCGCCAGAGTTCACCTCGCTCTGCCCTATGACGGGGCAGCCGGACTTCGCGCACCTGGTCATCGACTACGTGCCCGGCCCGTGGCTGGTGGAGTCGAAATCGCTCAAACTCTACCTGACCTCTTTCCGCAACCACGGCGCCTTCCACGAGGATTGCACCATCTCGATCGCGCGACGGTTGGTCGAGTTCCTGGAGCCGCAATGGCTGCGCATTGGAGGCTACTGGTATCCGCGAGGGGGCATCCCGATCGATGTATTCTGGCAAACGGGCCCTCTGCCAGACGGCACTTGGATCCCCGATCAGGGTGTTCCACCCTATCGTGGGCGGGGTTGACTTGGGAAACACTTGCGATCCGGGGGGCTGAAAAAGCCGTGCTCCCTCGCAAAGCGGACTTTTATTTCGAACGCGGCGAATGTCCGTTCCCCGCCCAATGCCCCACGTGTCTGCCCCTAGGCTGGTGCCGTTGACAATCCGGACACGGCTAAACGGGGAAAGAGCTCCCTGGTCGGACTCGTCGCAACGTTCCTAGATTGCTCCGCCCCTTAATCCGTCCCCGTTCCCCGCAATGCGTCTGCGCCAGGATCGTAGAATCTGTGCATGTCCGAGGCGCCGAAGTGGCAGCAACAACGACACCGGCAGCGACGCAGGACCTGATCACATACAACAGGCCGAGGCTCTAACGCGGGGCAGGGATTGTGTTCTCGAATCCGCAGGCTACGCATTTGATCCAGAGGGATATCATGGCGTGAGTTTTGAACGGTCTTGTGACGTCAAGGATCCAAGGAAGAGCCTAACGCCACATTCGATCACCTAAAGGAAGACCACAGGCATCTCTGCAAGGCACATGGTGCAATTGCCTACTCCTCCGGACCGCATAGGAGAACGCTACGGCATCGAAACGTGAGCTACTCCCCATATCTTGGACAGGATCTGGCGTAATCTAAGCTACTCGTTGCACCTGCTGATCGGGTTGGTTGATATCATTTCTCTGCCAGTAGACCAGCGCCGGTGGCTTGCCGTCGAGAGCTGAGTGAGGGCGCTGGTGGTTGTAGAAGGCCATCCATTTCCGGATGGCCGCCTTCGTCTCCGAACCGGCCTCCCAGGCATGCAGGTAGACGCACTCGTATTTCAGGGTGCGCCAAAGCCTCTCGATGAAGATGTTGTCGAGGAACCGGCCTTTCCCATCCATCGATATCCCGACGCCCGATCGGCGGAGCCGGTCCGCCCAGGCGAAGGACGTGAACTGGGCTCCCTGGTCCGTATTCATGATCTCGGGCGGCCCGAACTTGTGGATGGCCTCGTTCAGCGCTTAGACACAGAAGTCGGCCTCCAGGGTGTTCGATATCCGCCAAGATAGAACCTTGCGGGTGTGCCAGTCCATGATCGCTACGAGATAGAGGAACCCACGCCGCATCGGCAGGTAGGTGATGTCCGAGCACCAGACCTGGTTCGGGCGATCCACCCGCAGACCTCGTAGCAGGTAGGGATAGGTCTTATGCCCCTTCGCCTGCCTGCTCGTGTTGGGCTTCTGGTAAATCGGCATGAGCCCCATCAGGCGCATCAGTCGCCGGATGCGCTTCTCGTTCACCAGGTGGCCGTCGTTGCGCAGGTGCCACGTCATCTGCCGAACGCCGAAGAACGGCTTCTCCAGGAACTGCTCGTCGATCCGCCGCATCAGGCCGAGGTTCTGTTCGGTCTCGCCCTTGGGCGTGTAGTAGAAAGACGAACGCGCGATCGACAGCAGCTTGCACTGCTGGCCGATCGACAGATCCGGGTGGTCAGGCTCGATCTTGCCGCGCCTCACTTCCCGCCACAGGGCTTCAGCTTTCGTTCCAAAAAAGAGTTGGCCACCGCCAACTCCCCGATCTTGGCGTGGAGCTCCTTCACCTGCTCCTCGTCAAGATCGGGCCTCTTGCGGCCCCCGCGTTCGAACACGCCGGACGCACCTTCGAGCAGGGCCCTCTTCCATTGATGGATCATCGTCGGATGCACCCCGAACCGGCTTGCCAGCTCGGCGGCCGTCTCCTCCCCTTTCAGTGATCCTCCCCCAATGAAGTGGTCCGCCG
>NZ_JARAMO010000246.1:0-1764 GCF_028807275.1 Mameliella sp. AT18 | reverse complement strand
CATGAAGGTCTTGTAGTAGAAACCCGCCGAGAACAGCATGTAGGCGGCATCGTTGACCGCGCCGATGTCCCATTTCAGGCTTGGATACTTGTTCTGCGAGGTCGTCTCCAGCCCCTGCCAGATTTCCTGCACCGTGGCGCGGGTGTTCGGCTCGAACCGGCCCTTGCCGCGGCGGGTGCCGACCAGGGCGTTCGGTTCTTCCGATCCGGCGGCGACGGCGCCGCGCGGGCGATGGTACTTGAACGACCGGCCCATCAGGTGCACGCCATTCGCCAGCAGCGCCGACGCGACGGTGTCACCCTGCGCGCCCTTGTAGGACTTGCCGTCAAAGGTAAAGGTGACGGGCCGACCGGTGTCGACGCGGCCCTTGCCCGCTACGCGAAACTGGCTCATTTCAGGCCCTCCGTCAGGCTGGAGAGGTCGGGGCGCGGGGCGCCCGCCTTGTAGGTGGTCAGGAACTTGTCCGAAACGGTGTCGCGCACGGCGTTGAAAAACCGCCCGCACCCGTGGAAATGCCGCCAGCGCTCATAGTGCGGACCCTTGGGGTTGGCGCGGATGAACAGGAACTCCTCCCACTGGTCGTCGGTCTGGCCAGAGGGGTTTTCGGGGCGGATGACATGCGCCTGGCCGGCATAGGTGAACTCGGCCTCGGGCAGCGTCTCTTCGCAATAGGGGCAATGGATCAGAAGCATCTCGATATCCTCAGTGAGCCACAGCCGCGGCGGCGGCCTCGTCGATCAGGCGGCCGGTGCGGAACCGTTCCATCGTGAAAGGTGCGTTGATCGGGTGCGGTTCGTTCTTGGCGATGGTCCAGGCAAAGGTATGCGCCGCGCCGGGTGTCGCCTTGAACCCGCCGGTGCCCCAGCCGCAGTTGACATAAAGCCCCTCGACCGGGGTCTTGGAGATGATGGCCGACCGGTCCGGGGTCACGTCCACGATGCCGCCCCATTTCCGCAGCATCCGCATACGGTTGAAGATCGGGAAGACCTCTGTGATCGCGGCCACGGTATGCTCGATCAGCGGCAACCCGCCGCGCTGGCTGTAGGACGTGTACTGGTCGGTGCCAGAGCCGATCACCAGTTCGCCCTTGTCGGACTGGCTGATGTAGGCGTGCACCGCGTTCGACATCACCACGCAGGGGAAGATCGGCTTAACCGGCTCAGAGACCAGCGCCTGCAGCGGATAGCTTTCCAGCGGCAGGCGGACGCCGGCGGTTTCCATCACGACCGAGGTATGGCCTGCGGCAGAGACGGCGACCTTCTTGGCCTTGATGAACCCCTTGGCGGTCTCGACGCCGGCCACCGACCCGTCCGTGTTACGGCGGATCGCCGTGACCGCGCAGTTCTGGATGATGTCCACGCCGCGCATCGCGGCGCCACGGGCATAGCCCCAGGCCACGGCATCGTGCCGCGCCGTCCCGGCGCGTTCCTGAAGCGCACCGCCCATGACGGGGTAACGCGCGTTCGGAGAAATGTTCAGCGGCGGGCAGTAATCCTTGCACTCCTGCGTCGTCAGCCAGCGGTTGTCGACACCGTTCAGGCGGTTGGCATGGATGTGCCGCTTGAAGCTCTGGACGTCATGCACGTTGTGCGCCAGCATCAGCACGCCGCGGCGCGAATACATGACGTTGTAGTTCAGTTCCTGGCTGAGGTTCTCCCACAGGTCGACCGCGTGATCGTAGAGCTTCGCGCTCTCGTCGTAGAGATAGTTCGACCGGATGATGGTGGTGTTGCGGCCGGTGTTGCCGCCGCCCAGCCAGCCCTT
>NZ_JARAMO010000245.1:0-8045 GCF_028807275.1 Mameliella sp. AT18 | reverse complement strand
GGAAAGGCGCGGCCCATGCCGTCACCGTCGACCACAGGCAGCCCGGCAAAGGCGGCGGTGATCAGCGGTTCCATCGAATTCTGGCCGCCGATCTCCTCGCAGCCGATCGCGTCCGCCTTGAACCCGAGCCGTTCCTCCAGCGCGCGCAGGCAACGGACGCCTTCGCGCCCTTCCTTGAGGCGCTCGAAGGAGACCAGCGGCGCGCCGATGCCGCCAAGCGCGACGATCCTGGCATCGTCCTCAAGCGCCTCGATGGGCAGGATCTTCAGCTCGTGGCCTTCGCGGATCGCCTGGCGGGCACGCAGTTTGCCGATGTAGGGATTGCCGCCGCCGCCGGTGCCCAGGATGCCCGAGCCGATCTCCAGCGCGTCGATGTCCTCTTCGGTCAAGACCCGGCATTGGCTTTGATAGTCACGCATGGTTCTCTCCCATTTCACCGACGACTTTGAGATGGATGCGGGTGGCATTGCCGGGCAGGTAGGCCAGCGGCACGTCCTCGCGTTCGATCACGATCAGGGTTTCCGGCTTGGCGCCGGCAGAGATCGCGGCATCGCTTGCCTCGCGCTCGGCATTGGCAAGACATTCCTCGCGGGTCGTGCCTTCGAGCGCATAGATCCGGTCGACCTCGCCGGAGATCTGGGCAATCGCTGCGCCGACGGCATTGGCGACGGCAAAGTTCTCGGGCCGCAGGACCTCCAGGTCGCCGATCCGGTCGGGCGCCAGGATCGAGCCACCGCCGACGGCGATGACCGGGATCGGATCGGGGCTGACACGGCTGCGTTCGACGGCCATTTCCAGCATCTCCGCGATCTGCGCCTTTGCGGCCTCGACCAGTGCCGGGTCGATTTCCGCAACCTTGGCGGCATCGCCGACCTCGGCCATGCCGGCCCGTACCGCGATGTCGGTGGTGGTCAGCGTCTTGCCGCCAAAGACCAGCGCCTCTTGCGGCAGACGGTAACCGACGGATTTCGGACCGATCTGAAGGTTATCGGCATCGCCGGTAATCATCGTGCCGCCGCCGAGCCCGATGGAAAAGACATCGGGCATCCGGAAGTTGGTGCGCACACCGCCCACGTCGACCACGGTGGCCGCCTGGCGCGGAAAGCCGTGATGCAGCGAGCCGACATCGGTCGTGGTGCCGCCGATGTCGATGACAATGGCCTCTTTCACGCCGGTCAGGAAGGCCGCCCCGCGCATCGAGTTGGTGGGGCCGGAGGCAAAGGTCAGCACCGGGAAACGGCGCACCATGTCCGCGGCCATCAATGTCCCGTCGTTCTGGGTGACGTAGAAGGGGCAGGTCAGGCCTGCCTCGGACAGCGCGCGGCCGAAGGCCTCTACCGTGCGGTCCGACAGGCTGAGAAGCGAGGCATTCATGATCGCCGCGCTTTCCCGCTCTAGAAGTCCAAGGCGGCCGATCTCGCAGGACAGGACCACCGGCAGGCCGGGGCAGTGTTCCTGCAGGATGTCGCGGGCGCGTTCCTCCATGTCCCGGTTCACCGGCGAGAACACCGAGGAGATGGCCGCGGCCTTGATCCCCTTCTCGGTGATCTCCCCGGCGATGCGGATCAGTTCGTCCTCATCGAGCGCGGCAATCTCGCGCCCGTCGAATTCATAGCCGCCACGCAGCAGGTAGCGGTGCCCGCCGACCATTTCGACAAGGTCCTCGGGCCAGTCCACCATCGGCGGCAGGCAGGCGGTCGCGGGGAGGCCCAGCCGGATGGCCGCAACCTGGTCCAGCCCCTTGCGTTCGACCACGGCATTCGTGAAATGCGTGGTGCCGATCATCGTGACGTCGATTGCCTCGCGGGCGACCCCCGCCTTTTCCAGCACGGCTTCCAACGCGTTGGAAATGCCGCTCATGACATCTTCGGTGGTGGCGCTCTTGACCCCTGCCAGCACCTCGCGGCCACGCAGGATCACAGCGTCGGTATTGGTCCCGCCAACGTCGATTCCCAGTCTCAAAACCATGTTTTCTCCTCTTCTCTCATGCCGCCGAGGACACGAGGAACCTTTGCTTTTCTTCAGGTGTGACCAGCGGCTTTGCGGCTTCCTCGGCTTCGGTGATGACCGGGATCGCCGCGATCAACGCGCGGGTATAGGGGTGCTGCGGGTCGGCAAAGACCTCGCGCGGGGTGCCCTGTTCGACCAGTTCTCCGCGCAGCATGATGGCGATGCGCGAGCAGAAGTTGCGCATCAGCGAGAGGTCGTGGCTGATGAACAGATAGGTCAGCCCCAGTTCGCCGCGCAGGTCCTCCAGCAGCTTGATCACCCGCTTCTGAACCGAGACATCCAGCGCCGAGGTCGGTTCATCCAGAACCAGCAGTCGCGGATTGGCCGCCAGCGCCCGGGCAATCGCCACGCGCTGTTTCTGCCCGCCCGACAATTCATGCGGGTAGCGCGCCTGGTAATGTCGGGGCAGGCCGACCAGCTCCAGCAGTTCTTCCATGCGGTGGCTGTGTGCGCGCTTTTCCAGACCCGAGAAGCTCAGCGGCACCGACAGGGTCTGCGCCACCGTGCGTTTCGGGTTCAGCGAGGTGCCCGGATTCTGGTAGACGATCTGCGCCAGCGCGCGGTCGACGCGGCCGCCCTGCATCTCGTCCAGCGGCACGCCGTCGATGGTGATGCGCCCGCTGCTGGCCTGCATGATGCCCATCAGCATCCGCGCGACAGTCGTTTTCCCGGACCCGCTTTCGCCGGCAAGGCCGAATATCTCGCCCTTGCGAATGTCGAGGCTGACGTCCTGTACCGCCCTGGTGACGTGATCGGGCCGCAGGATATGTTTGGCGGTGAATGTCTTGGTGACGTTTTCGAGCTGCAGCATGGGCGGCTCGGACGAGGCGGGCTGATCCTTGACGCCCTCGCCATAGAGCGGCGGGATGGCCCCGATCAATTCCCGCGCATAGTCGGTCTGCGGGTTGTCGAAGATCTGGTTCAGCGGCCCGTGTTCTACGATCTCGCCCTTTCGCATGACGTAGACATAATCGGCGGTCATGCGGACGACGCCCAGGTTGTGGGTGATCATCAGCAGCGACAGGCCCTCTTCGGCGACCAGTTCGTTGATCAGGCGCAGGATCTCGTCCTGGGTGGTCACGTCCAGCGCGGTGCCCGGTTCATCCGCGATCAGCAGCGCCGGTTTGTTCATCAGGGCGAGGGCGATCAGAACGCGCTGGCGCATCCCGCCAGAGAGCTGCGACGGGTAGGCGCGCATCACCCGTTCCGGGTCGGCCAGCTGAACCTTCAGCAGGGTCTGCGCGATGCGCTCTCGCCTGTCTTTGCTCGTGGATTTGCGGCCGGACCGGCGGTCGGCCCAGTAGAGCACGTCTTCGAGGTGCCGCCCGATGGTAAAGACCGGGTTGAAGGAGGACAGCGGGTCCTGCATCACCACCGACATCTCGATGCCCTTCAGCGCCTCGCGCTGGCCCTCGGTCTTGTCCAGCAGGTTCTCGCCGCGCCAGAGGATCTGGCCCGCGTCGACCGAGGCATTGCCAGGCAATGTGTTCAGAACTGCCTTCGAGGTCACCGACTTGCCTGACCCGGTCTCGCCGATCAGCGCCACGCGCTGGCCTTCGGCGATCTTCAGCGAGACATCCTTCAGGACATGGGCGGTTTGCTTGTAGCTGGTGAATGAGAGGTCAAGGTTGCGGATTTCAAGCAGATCCATGTCTCAGACCTCCACGTCGAACATGTCGCGCAGCCCGTCGCCAAGCAGGTTGAACCCGAGCGTTGCGTAGAAAATGGCCAGGCCCGGCGCCAGCACGCCCCACCAGCGTTCCGGCAGGAACTGCCGCCCGTCGGCGACCATGGTCCCGAGGTCCGGTGTCGGCGGCTGCACGCCCAGGCCAAGGAAGGAGAGCGTGGCGCCGAAGAGGATGATGAAAGCCGCATCCAGCGTCGTCTTGACCGAGATCACCGCGATGCAGTTGGGCAGGATCTCTCGCGTCAGGATGTGCCAGTGCGAGGCCCCGGCCAGGCGCGCGGCCTCGACGAAATCCTCGGCCGCCACGGATTTCGACACCCGGTAGACAAGCCGCGCGTGCCAGGTCCACCACAAAAGCGCGATTGCGATCATTGCGTTGGTCAGGCTGGGCGTCAGCACGTTGCCCACCGCAAGGGCCATCACCAGCGGCGGGATCGCCAGCATCACGTTGGTGAAGCCGGTGATCACGGCCTCGATCTTGCCCGAGAAATAGCCGGCCAACAGGCCCAACCCGCCGCCGATCGGGACCGCGACGATCAGGACACCGGCCACCAGCAAGAGCGAGACGCGAAAGCCGAAGATCACCCGGCTCAGGATGTCGCGCCCGACCTTGTCGGCCCCCAGCAGATAGGTGGCATCGGGGGCCGCGTGCTTGTTGCGAAAGTCGATCACGGCCCCGGCGTGATCCGGGAACGGGGCGATCATCGGGGCAAAGATGGCGGCCAGGATCACCGAGGCGACCATCAGCGCGCCCATGATCGCCACGGGGTTGGCGCTGAACCGCATCCAGGCCATGCGGCGGGCGGAGAGCACCTTGATTTCTTCGGAGCTTGCGGACATCAGCGGGCCTCCTTCATGCGCAGGCGGGGGTCGATCAGGCCGATCAGGATGTCGATCAGCAGGTTGGCCACCACGAAGAAGCAGCCCGATACCAGCACCACCGCCATTACGGCGTTCAGGTCTTTCTGCATCACGGCCTCCAGCCCGGCAGAGGCGAACCCACCCCAGGAAAAGACCATCTCGACGACAAAGGCGTTGCCGATCAGCGACGCGAATTCGAGGCCCATGATGGTCAGCGGTGCGATGGCCGAGAGTTTCAGCAGGTAGCGGAAGGTCACGACGCGGCCCGGCACGCCAAAGCTGCGCAGGGTTTGCACATGGTCGCGGCGCTGGTGTTCGATCATGGCGGACCGGGTGATCCGCATGATCTGCCCGATTCCGGACATCGACAGCGCCAGGGCCGGGAAGGCGAGATGCCGCAGCGCGTCCAGCGTGATGTCCAGGCGCCCGGCCAGAAGACCGTCAAGGGTCAGGAGCCCGGTCGCGCCGGAGAAATCGGAAAACTCGCGCGACATGCGCCCCAGAATAGGCCAGTCCGTCAGGTAGTAGGCGGCGCCGAGTTGCAGCAGAATGGCGAAGAGAAAGCTTGGCATCGTCACACCGGCAAGCGAGACGATCCGCAGCACGGCGTCGAACCAGCTGTTTCGATAACGCGCCGCCAGGATCCCCAGAGGCAGGCCAAGCGCCAGCATGATGATCAAGGTGGCCAGCACCAGTTCAAGCGTCGCGGGCAACAGTCCGGCGATTTCCTCGGCCACGGGCCGGCCCGAGATCAGCGAATTGCCAAAATCCCCGCGTATGGCCCCGCCAAGGAAATTCACGAATTGCAGCGGCAGCGGATCATCCAGCCCCATTTCCTCGCGCAGCTCGGCCAGTTGTTCGGCGCTGGCCGTCGGTCCCAGGGCGATCCGCGCGGGGTCGCCGGGGACCACCCGGGCGAGAATGAAAATCATCAGAGCCAGGACCAGCAGCACACCGGCAAAGCCGACGATGCGCCGAAGTAAGAACTCTGCAAATCCAGAAGTCATGTTGCGGGGTCTCCCATCCAGCTTTGGATCAGTTTGACGCCTGCACCCGCAGTCGATCCATAGAGGTTGGGGATAGGTTTCGTAAAAAAAGGGGTAGGTTTTGTCCTACTCGGACAACATTCCGCGCTGTCGGGCTTCTTCCACGGCCTCTCGGCGATCACTGACCCCAAGCTTTTTGAACAGATTCTTGAGGTGGAATTTCACCGTCGGCAGGCTGACCGCCATCTCGCGGGCAATATCCTTGTTCGAACAGCCTTCCCCCAGCAGCAGCAATGCGCGCCATTCCTGCCGTGACAGGGGGCCGGTTCCGAACGCCATGACAGCGCCACGGCGCAGGTTGCGCGGCAAGGGCGCCTCGATCATCTCGCGCTGCATGACCCGCGAATCTTCCAGCAAGGGCAGCACAAACGCGCGTTCTTCCAGAACCGGCGCAAAGGAATTCCGGCTGGCGCAAAGCTGCAACAGGTCCGCCAGCCCGCGTCTGGCCTGGCCGGGCCGGTTCTGGCGGCGATCCACCCAGGATTTCCAGATGCGCAGGCACAGCCTTTGTCGCGTCGAAACATGCGTGCTGTCCATCATGGCCGCCAGCCGCTCGTTCAGGGCCGGGTTGCGCGGTGTCTCGAAGACTTGCTGGCGCAGCCAGAGGAGGGCTTGCGAGATGTCCTCTGGTGCGCGCAGATCGGCGAGATTGGCGCCGGAGCTTTCCATCCAGAGGAACCCGATCCGCGATGCCATGCTTTCTAGTTGCTGGCGAGCTTCGCGCCAACGGCGCGCGCTTTGCAGCGTGGCAACCCTGCGTTGGGCCACCATCACCTGGAAATTCCGCGTGCGCCAGGCGGGCACCCGCCAGCTGTCGATATAATGAGTCGCCGCTTGCAACCCCCGCTCCTGAAGCAGTGCCTCCGCGCCATGCGCCAGCGCCAGCGCGGCGATGGAGGGCCAGATCTCCCCGTAGGCGAACCCCTCGAACGCGGATTCTGCAAAGTCCACCATCGGCAACGCGTCCCCCGTCTCATAGGCGGTGACCGCGCGCATCAGTGCCAGGAAACGGGCGTCCTGCGGTATCTCAAAAGGCGTTTTCGCAAGGGCCTTTTCCGCCGCCTGCAGGTGCGGCGCCGCGGCGGCAGGTTCTCCAGAGCGCACCTTGATGATGGATCGGTGCAGGTGAATGAAGAAACTCAGGTAGGGCGCATCCGCCGCCTCGTAATGCGCCAGCGCCCGCGTGGCCGCCTCTTCGGCCGCGGCAAAGCGTTCTCCGCGAATGTGATGGTCGAGCAGAAGGTTGTAGATGCCGCCCCGCATCAGGTGCGCGCGCGGATCGGTCCTGGCCAGCAGGTCCGATGCCTCGTCTGTGATGTGATAGCCCCGTGCCTCGCCTCGAAAAACCGCTAGTTCGATCCGGCAGAACGCCAGCGGCACCGGCACGTCGCCGGCGCGCGGCATCCGTCGCCCGAGGTCGAGCAGCACACCGTTTTCATAGCCCGAGAGGATATAGGCGGCCCGTTCGATGTCGCCGGATTTAACGGCGATCATGAACTGCAGGGCCATGACCGCAGGCGCTGGATCCTCTCCGAAGGCATCCGCGACCCGGCGCCCGGCCTCCATCCCGTGCAAGTGCATGAAATATTGACCACCTTCACGGTGCAGGAGATCGAGGGCCCCGGCGCGATCCCCGGCATGCAGCAGCGCCGCGATCCGCGCGGCTTTCGCGGCGCCGGGGGCGGGTGGTGCCGCAAGCGCTGCCGCGGACCACGCGTCGGTCGCCGCGCGCAGGACTGCCGCCAGTCCCGGCGTTCGGATCCGCCAAGTGCCGCCGCGACATTCCGAGAGGGGGTCCAGCCAATGCAACAACTTGCGCTGCTCCGCCGGCAGTTCGGCGTCGTCAAACCCGCCTTCGGCGCGGCAGAGCCGGGCCACGATGTCGCGAAGGGCCCTTGGGGTTCGGCGCAACAGGGTACGCGCTTTTTCTGTCAGTGCGCTGTCATCCAGCGGCGCCTGGGCGAGGTGGTCGGACAATGCGGGCCAGCCGCCGGTTTTGGCGAAATGCGGATCCTGTCCCGGTCCTAGGAACAGGTCGCGGTTGCCGATCTCCTGCACGTGACCCATGTCCCGTAGCGCGGACAGGTTCGCCACCTGGTCGGCCCTGGCGCATATCACCGTCGGGGTGACGGATATCACGACGGGCGGATCCTCTGTCGACAACATGGAGCATTGGCAACCCCCGTCCGGTCCGCCCAGTTTGCGGCGCATCGCCGTGAGGATTTCTGCCCTGCCGGTTCCCGGCAAGGCATCGATCAGTAGCACCAAATCCGCGCTGTGTTCGGCCAGAAAGGGAAGGTCGGCTGTTCTCATGCGGCCAGAGGAATGAATGTGAGGGCCATCGGAGGCAGGCCGTTCTGGCGCCGGGCACAGCCTTGCGATGCGACGATCTGATTTTTCCGGTCTGCCAGGGCCATTTTCCCTGTTAGTGCAAAAACCGC
>NZ_JARAMO010000244.1:0-3214 GCF_028807275.1 Mameliella sp. AT18 | reverse complement strand
GCGCGCCGCCAAAGGCGGTGCCGCGCCAGGTGCGGCCCGTGACCAGCTGGAAGGGACGGGTGGAAATCTCGGCCCCGGCGGGCGCCACGCCGATGATGATCGACTCGCCCCAGCCCTTGTGCGCCGCTTCCAGCGCCGTGCGCATGACGTTCACATTGCCCGTCGCGTCAAAGGTGTAATCCGCGCCACCCTTGGTCAGGTCGACCAGGTAGGGGACAAGATCGCCCTCGACCTCGTTGGGGTTGACGAAATCGGTCATGCCGAACTTCTCGGCCATCGCCTTCTTGTCGGGGTTCAGGTCGACGCCGACGATCTGATCCGCCCCTGCCAGCCGCAGGCCCTGGATCACGTTCAGGCCGATGCCGCCCAGGCCGAACACGATCGCGCGGCTGCCGATCTCGACCTTGGCGGTATAAATCACCGCGCCGATGCCGGTGGTGACGCCGCAACCGATGTAACAGACCTTGTCGAAGGGCGCGTCGGGGTTGATCTTGGCCAGGCTGACCTCGGGCAGAACCGTGTGGTTCGAGAAGGTCGAACAGCCCATGTAATGCAGGATCGGCGTGCCATCGAGCATGGAAAAGCGCGAGGTGCCGTCCGGCATCAGCCCTTGGCCCTGCGTCGCGCGCACGCTCTGGCACAGGTTGGTCTTGGGGTTGAGGCAGTATTCGCACTGGCGGCATTCGGCGGTGTACAGCGGGATGACATGGTCGCCCGGCTTCAGCGAGGTCACGCCGGGGCCGACCTCCAGCACCACGCCCGCGCCCTCGTGGCCCAGGATCGCCGGGAACAGCCCCTCGGGGTCGGCGCCCGACAGGGTGAACTCGTCGGTGTGGCAGATCCCTGTCGCCTTGATTTCCACCAGGACCTCGCCGGCCTTGGGGCCTTCCAGGTTCACTTCCATGACCTCAAGCGGCTTGCCCGCTTCCAGGGCTACTGCGGCTCTTGTGCGCATTGTCGATCCTTCCCGTGGATTTGAAATTGCGCGGACTCTGATGCAAAGCGGGGGCCGTCGCAAGCGCGCGCCGGGCCTTTTTTGGGGCGCGTCGCCCGGCGCCGGACACCCGATACAACCGCTGGTTTCCCAAAGGTCAGGGGGCGACCGGAGGCCGGGCAAATGCGACATGCGGGCCGCCGCTTCCTTCCCCCGGTCCCGCCCTGTCCCGCCTGCGGCCTTTGCGCCCGTTAACCGGATTTCCGCCCCGCGCGGCCCCGGCGCGTCAGAGATCGCGCCGCGTTTTGTACAAAATGCTGGAATCGCCGTACCTTTTGTACGTTTTGTACGATTCGCAGCGGCGGGGCGGGGCTGGCACCTGTCATCTGCCTTGTGGTTCGCGGACATTTCACCCCCAAGGTCTTGTGTTGCGCTTGCGGCGTACGCGCCGTTACCCCATCGCGCGCGCTCGAAACCCCGCCTCCCGGACTCGACTCCGCGCCTCGCGAAAGCTAGAACATAACGAGAACACGCTGCCCGCGATTCCCCATGCCCAACCGCCGCATCCTCTCGCTCTGGTTTCCCCGCCTTGGCGCCGAACGCCTGATCCGCGCCCAGCCCCACCTGGCCGAGGTGCCCTTTGCCACCGTCGCGCAAGAGGGCTCCGCACAGGTGCTGGGGTCGCTGTCCCTGGCCGCCTCGCAGGCCGGGCTGCGCCCCGGCCAACCGCTGCGCGACGCCCATGCCATGTGCGCAGGCCTGCTCACCCGCCCCGCGCAACCCATTCAGGAGAAAGACTTTCTTGGCGCACTGCACCGCTGGGCGGGCAAGTTCTCGCCCTGGGTTGCGGTGGAACCGCCCGACGCGCTGGTGATCGACCTGACCGGCTGCGCGCATCTCTTCGGCGGCGAGGAACAGCTGGCACAACAGGCCACGCAGGACTGTGCCGACCTTGGCCTGACGGTGCATTTCGGCATCGCCGACACGCTGGGCGCGGCCTGGGCGCTGGCGCGTTTCTCGCAGCAACAGGCCGCCCCCGCCCGCACCGGCGACGCCATCGACCAGGAGGCCCCCGCCACCCGCGCCCGCGCCGGCAAGCGCCGCCACTGGACCCGCGGCGGCACCGCCCCACCACGCCCCGCCGCGCAGGGCCTGGGCACGCGCATCGCGCCCCCCGGCCAGGGCTGGCGCGCGCTCTCGCCCCTGCCCATCGCCGCCCTGCGGCTGGAACCCCATGTTATCGAACAGCTTTCCCGCCTCGGCCTGCGCCGCGTGGGGGATCTCCTGGGCCAGCCCCGCGCGCCGCTGGCACGCCGGTTCGGGCGCGGCCTGGTCGACCGGCTCGACCAGGCCACCGGCGCCGCGCCCGAGCCGGTCTCGCCCAGCGCGCCGCCGGATCGCTTTGCCCTGCGCATGTCCTTTCCCGATCCCATCGGGCTGGAAGAGGACGTGGCCGAGGCCCTCTCGCGCATGACGGAACGGCTCTGCACCACGCTCAGGGCCAGCGGGCGCGGCGCCCGATCACTGCGGATCGAGGCGCACCGCTGCGACCACCAGATGCACTGGCAGACCGTCACCAGCGCCGTGGCCAGCGACCAGCCGCACCGGCTCATGCCCCTGATAAGGCTCAAGATCTCCGGGCTGGAGGCCGGCCCCGGCATCGACATGCTGCGGCTCGAGGCGGTGGTGCACGAACCGCTGCACGCCCGCACCCGCACCGGCCACCTGGAGGCCGCGGAACAGGGCACCCGCCGCGTCCAGGGCGGCGCCGCGCTCGATGACCTGGTCAGCCGGCTCGGCGCCCGGCTGGGGATGGAGACGATCACCCGCCGCGCCCCTGCCGACAGTCATATCCCTGAAAAGGCGTCACAAATCCTGGCCGCCGCCTGGTCACGGCCCGCGCGCGACTGGCCCGCGCGCGACTGGCCCGCGCCCGCCGTGCCCCGCCCTCTGCTGCTCTGGCGCCCCGAGCCGGTGACCGCCCCCGACACGCCGCGTCCGCCGCGAACCTTCCGCTGGCGCGGGCGCGACTGGCAGGCAAGCGCGCAGACCGGGCCGGAACGGATCGCGCCGGAATGGTGGCTGGATGATCCCGACTGGCGCTCGGGGCCCCGCGACTACTGGCGGGTAGACACGGACCGGGGCGAAAGGCTCTGGCTCTTCTACGCGCATGGCGGCGCCACCTCCTCGGGCTGGTTCTGCCAGGGCAGCTTTGCCTGAGCGCCCCAAGCTTCTTCTTTGCAAAAATACTCCCGGGGGAGTCGACCGCAGGGAGACGGG
>NZ_JARAMO010000243.1:0-9517 GCF_028807275.1 Mameliella sp. AT18 | reverse complement strand
CCGCCTGGCCCGGAGGGCCGTCCTTGTCCTGCTGTCCCGGGGCGCCTTCGTTGGGCGGGGCGGTATCGGGTTGGGCATCGGGTGGAGCCGTGGTGCCCGCATCCGCCGCCTCTGGCGGCGTTGAACCGGCAGGCGGTGTACTGCCGCGGGCCAGCGGCGCACTGCCAGAGCGGGGCGTCTCGGAGGTGTAGAGATAGTCGCGCAGGATCGCCCCCGTCGAGGGGTTCAGCACCACCTCGCGCCGGCCATCGGGACCGAGCGCGATGATCTGGTCATAGCCCAGCCAGGTGCGGCGGACGCGGAAATTGGAAAAGCCCTGGTCGGTCAGGCTCTGTATCACGCGGTCGCGGTAGGACTGCGCCATCGCGGGAGGCGTGCAGAGCAGGCTGACGAACAGTCCGATGCAGATGAGGAATAGACGCATGGCGCAGCTACACAGCCACGAACCAGGCGCCCGTGCTTGTCTTGCGCGTCGTCTCCATGTCGCTGGTCTGGCGCGGGCGGCGGTGCTTGGTCATGAGCTTGAGCTTGGTTGTGGGCGTGACGAGGGTGGTCATCGTCATCATGAGGGTGGTTGTCGGGGTCATGGCCATGACAGTCTGGGTTCGTGTGATCCGGGTCTTCATCATGACATTCATTCGCTCCGGGGTCATCCCCTGCGGGGAGACAGTGGAAAATGTGTCGGCCACCTGCCGAGGCCTTACACCGATGACCGCGTTCCGTGAGTGTGCCTTGACCCGGTACGGGGAACCGGACGGGGCGGTCGGGGACCGGTGTGGGACATCAGGCGACGGCAGGTGACCGACGAGTTTGACCGATCAAGTCGGCAACCTCGGACAATCTGCCCGCAGCGCACCGGGGGTGGAACTCAACAGGGGTTTATCAGACACCCCCTAAACCACATGCAGACGCCCATAAACCGAAGTTTATGGGCGCCAAGCCATTGATTCAAAAGGATGTGTCCGGAAGGGCCCCGAAAGCGCCGGATCAGCCCGCGCTGCGCCCCTCGGTGCCGGACATGTCGACACCCAGATGCTTGGCGACGGTGAAGATGTCCTTGTCGCCCCGTCCGCACATGTTCATGCAGATGATGTGATCGCGGGGCAGCTCGGGCGCGATCTTGGCGACATGAGCGAGCGCGTGACAGGGTTCCAGCGCCGGGATGATGCCCTCGGTCTCGCAGCAAAGCTTGAAGGCCTCCAGCGCCTCCTTGTCGGTGATCGAGACATATTTCGCGCGGCCCACGTCATGCAGCCAGCTGTGTTCCGGGCCGATCCCCGGATAGTCGAGACCCGCCGAGATCGAGAAGCCTTCGAGGATCTGGCCGTCGTCGTCCTGCAGAAGGTAGGTGCGGTTGCCATGCAGCACGCCCGGGCGCCCACCCGTGAGAGAGGCGCAGTGCTCCATCTTCTCGTCGACGCCCTTGCCACCGGCCTCGACGCCGATGATGTTGACTTCCTTGTCGTCGAGGAAGGGGAAGAACAGGCCCATCGCGTTCGAGCCTCCGCCGATGGCGGCGATGATCGTATCGGGGTTGCGGCCCTCGGCCTCGTGCATCTGTTCCTTGGCTTCCTTGCCGATGATCGACTGGAAGTCACGGACCATCGCCGGGTACGGGTGCGGGCCCGCGACGGTGCCGATGCAGTAGAAAGTATCGCGCACGTTGGTCACCCAGTCGCGCAGCGCGTCGTTCATCGCGTCCTTGAGCGTGCCGCGTCCGGAAGTGACGGGCACGACCTCGGCGCCCAGCAGTTTCATCCGGAAGACGTTGGGCTGCTGGCGCTCGACGTCGTGGGCGCCCATGTAGACGACGCATTTCAGGCCGAACTTGGCGCAGACGGTGGCGGTGGCCACACCGTGCTGGCCGGCGCCGGTTTCGGCGATGATCCGGGTTTTGCCCATGCGCCGCGCCAGGATGATCTGGCCCAGGACGTTGTTGATCTTGTGCGCGCCGGTGTGGTTCAGCTCGTCGCGCTTCATGTAGACCTTGGCGCCGCCCAGGCGTTCGGTCAGCCGTTCCGCGAAATAGAGCGGGCTGGGCCGTCCGACGTAGTGCTTCCAGAGGAAGTCCATCTCGTCCCAGAAGCTCTGGTCGGTCTTGGCCTTTTCGTACTCGGCCTCAAGATCGAGGATCAGCGGCATCAGCGTCTCGGACACGAAGCGCCCGCCGTAGATGCCGAAACGGCCCTTTTCATCGGGTCCGGTCATGAAGCTGTTCACGAGATCGTCCATAACACCTCTCCTCTGTCTGGCCGCCTGAATAGGGCATTTGGGGCGGAAAAGGCCAGAGGCAAAAGCAGGTGGCGCGCAGCCGGGGGCCGGCGGCCAGGCGGTTCGAAGCGCCTTGGACAAGCGTGTTCGAACGCGCTTGGTCAACGCCATTGGAATGGCGTTGTCAAAGGGCCTTCGAAGGCCCCTTCAGCGCACGCGGCGGATCGGCTGTCCGTTGCAGAAAATCACGAAGTGGCGGTCGTTCTCCACCACCTGAAAGCCGCGCCGGGCCGCCGCCGCGACGAAGGTGTCGCGCCCCACCAGCCGTTCGACATCGCGGATCTTGCGCTTGACCACGCCGCCACCCATCGCCTCTTGCGAGGCGAAGATCTGTGCCAGCCAGCGGTCGGGCGTGATGTGAGCGGGCAAAATGGCCATGAGTGCCATCTCACCGCATCGCGGTTAGCACCGCGTTAAGCTGCCAACGTCGCCCGTTCCAGCGCCGGATAGCGCAGCGCAAGGGTGACCGCGCGGGTGACATAGGCAATCATCAGCGAGGCCCAGAGCCCATGCGCACCCCAGAGCGGGATCAGCACTGAAACGGCAATGAAATAGACCACCACGGACACCGCCATCATGTTGCGCATGTCGCGGGTGCGGGTCGCCCCGATGAAGATCCCGTCCAGCATCCAGGCCGGCAGGCCCAGCACCGGCGCCGCCACGATCCAGGGCAGGAAATTGCGCGCCATCTGCTGCACCTCCGGGTCCTTCGTCATCGCGTCGATGATCGTGCCCCCCAACAGGGCAAAGCCCAGCGCGAAGACCAGGTTGGACAGGAAGCCCCAGAGGCTGGTCAGCCAGACCGCCCGGCGCAGCCTGCCCAGCGCGCGTGCGCCAAAGGCCTGGCCCACCAGCGCCTCGGCGGCAAAGGCGAAGCCGTCCAGCGCATAGGCCATGATCTCGATGAAATGCAGCAGCACCTGGCTTGCGGCCAGGGTCACCACGCCGAACCCCGCGCTGTAGTAGAAGATGAAGGAGAGCATGATCGCTTCGAACAGCAGCGAGCGGATCAGGATATCGGTGTTCACGGCCGCCATGTGGCGCAGGCGTTCGCGGTCGAAGACCCGAGGCCAGTCGCGCCAGGCCGGGTTGGCGAAGGTGGACCGGCACAGCCAGAGACCCAGCACGAGCCCGCTCCAGTCGGCGACGAAGGTCGCCCAGGCCACCCCCTCGACCCCCAGGTCCATGCCGACGACGAAAAGCACGTTCAGCCCGACGTTCACCGTCACCAGCCAGAGTTGCAGCACCAGCATCGCACGGGTCCGCTCCTGCGCGCCGAGCCAGCCGTTGATGCCATAGATCGCGATGGCGGCGGGTGCCGACAGGATGCGGATGTCCATGTAACCCTGCGCCAGCGCCTTGACCTCGTCCGTGGCGGGCGACAGGTCAAAACCGAAGGCGGCGATCGGCCCGAAGAGCGGGATCAGCAACAGCCCCCCTGCCCCGCCGACCATCAGAGCCCGGGTCAGCAGGGCCGCGACCTCGGCCCGGTTGCCCGCCCCCTGTGCCTGCGCGGTCATGCCCGCCGTGCCCATGCGCAAAAAGCCGAAGATCCAGAGAATGGCGGTGATCAACGCGGCGCCCACGGCGACGGCGGCGATGGGCGTGGCATCGGGGATCTGGCCGATGATGGCAGTGTCCGCGATGCCCTGAAGCGGTACGGTCATGTTGGAAATGACGATCGGCACGGCAATCGTCAGGACACGGGCATGGGTGATGGGCTGGGACGCGGTCATGGCTTGCCGGGGATCGGGGACTGGGAATGCCCCCGGGATATGGGCGCCCCGCGGAAACGGCAAGGGCGGGCCGCCCCTTTACGTTGGGTCAGCCGAGGCGCGCGGCCCGCTCAGCCGTCCTTGCGCGGCATCAGGAAATGCGCATTGGCCTGGGCAAAGGGTCGGTCGCGGTTGTCCTGCCAGGCCTCGGCCTGGACGCTGGCATAGCGCCGCCCGGAACGGGTGACGCGGGCGCGCCCATAGGCGTCGCGCGGCAGGCCCGAGCGCAGGTAGTCGACGGTAAAGTCGATGGTCTTGGGCAGGCGCGGCAGTGCCCCCCGGGTCATGCTGTCGGGGTCCAGCGCGCCGGATTCGATGTCCTGCCAGAGATAGCTCCAGTTCAGGGTGACCATCGCGGTAATTTCCAGGAAGGCCGCCGTCACTCCGCCGTGGATCGCGGGCAGCATCGGGTTGCCGATCAACTTGTCATCGAAGGGCAAGAGGGCCGTCAGCTCGTCCCCGCGCCGGTCGAAACGGACGCCGAGGTACTGCATGTAGGGCACGCCGGAGACCAGCGCCGACAGAGCCGCGTCACGGCGTTGCTTGATGACCTGGACGGGTTCGGGCGCGGGACGCTGCATCATTCGCTCTCCACGGTAAAGGTGCCGGTGGCGGTGGCGACCGGGCGGTCGGTGTCGTCGTCCATGGCGGTGGCGCGCACGAAGGCGACCGAGCGGGTGATATGGTGGCAGACCGCCCGCGCGGTGATCGCCTGGCCCGGCGTCGCGGGGCGCATGTAGTCGATGCGCAGGTCGATGGTGGCGGTGCCGGCAGGCGACTTCGGATGGCTCATCACCGCCGCCCCGCTGCAGGTATCCATCAGGGCCGAAACGGCGCCGCCGTGGATCACGCCGGTTTCCGGATCGCCGATGAACCGCGCGTCATAGGGCATCCGGATCACCGCGATGCCGTCGCCAAGCTCGGCGATCTCCATGCCCAGCGCCTTGCAGTGCGGGATGGAATCGATGAACTGGCGGGCAATGTCGGCCTTGTCTGCACTCATGCGGGATCTCCTTGGGGCCTTTATGGGCACGGGATCGCGGCGCTGCAAGCGGGGCGTTCCGCCGGCTGGGGCGAGGCGGCTTGTCACCCCGGCAGGCTGGGCTTAGATTTCGCCCCAGGCGGATGGGGAGACAAGCGATGGACGAGACGCGTCTGACCTTCAAGGAAATGTGCGCGAAGTTCGACGTGACGCCGCGGACCCTGCGGTACTACGAATACATCGAGCTGATCTCGCCCCAGCGCGAGGGGCGCGCACGTCATTACGGCGCGCGCGAGATCGCCCGCATGACCCTGATCCTGCGCGGTCGCCGGTTCGGATTCCAGCTCGAGGAAATCCGCCAGTGGCTGATGATCTACGAGGAAGAAGGCACCGAGGCCCAGATGCAGGCCTGGCTGGAGATGGCGGACAGGCAACTTAAACAGTTGGCCGAGGAACGCAGGCAGCTGGAAGAGGCGATGACCGAGCTAAAGGCCCTGCGCGACCAGACCGCCGACTCACTGGGGCACTCTGCCTGACGTGAGACGCCCCTGCGTCAAGCAGGGTCCGGAATTCCTTACCCCGCAAATTTTTACCACTTGGTATAAAATTGCGCGGATGGCGGCTTGACCTTGCCTTATCTTACGTCAAGCATAAAGTGACGCAGCGTATGAGTTACGTCACCCGGTTTTCCCATTGTATGAAGGCCCGGAAAGACGCACCTCGGTTGTCGTGACGGAACTGTGACGGTCGGAGACCCGAGGATGCGAGACATGACAGACGAGCAACTTATGACGATCCGGGAGATGTGCGACGCCTTCGAAGTGACCCCGAGGACGCTGCGCTTTTACGAGCAGAAGGAGCTGCTCTTCCCGATCCGCGAAGGCCAGAAGCGGCTGTTCACCCGGCGCGACCGGGCGCGGTTGAAACTGATCCTGCGCGGCAAGCGTTTCGGCTTCAGCCTCGAGGAAATCCGGCAACTGCTGGATCTCTACGATGTGGGCGACCAGCAGCGCACGCAGCTGGCGGCGGCCTATGACGTGGCCCAGGACCGCCTGGCGGAGCTGATCCGGCAGCGTGACGAGCTGAACGCGGCGATCGGAGAGTTGCAGGACCAGATGAAATGGGGCGAGCGGATGCTGGCCTCGATGGACCAAAAGCGCGCGGCCGAATAAGCGCGGCCGCGGGCAGGACTTTCAGGGAGAGAGAGACATGCCCATCTACACGGCGCCGACCAAGGACCAGGTGTTCCTCCTGGATGACGTGCTGCAGCTCAGCACGCAGGACATTCCCGGCTATGCCGACCTCGACCGCGAGACGCTGGACGCGATCCTGGGCGAGGCGGCGAAGCTGGCGGAAAACGTCCTGGCCCCGCTGAACCCGGTTGGTGACGAAGAGGGCTGTTCCCTTGAAAATGGCGTTGTGCGCACGCCCAAGGGCTTCAAGGACGCTTTCGACCAGATGCGCGAAGGCGGCTGGACGGCGCTGGATTGCGATCCCGAGTATGGCGGCCAGGGCCTGCCCTATGTCGTGGCGACCGCGGTGGGTGAGATGTTCTCTTCGTCCAACATGGCCTTCAACATGTACCAGGGCCTGACGCATGGCGCCTACAATGCAATTCATGCGCATGGCTCGGACGAGCAGAAGGCAATGTACCTGCCCAAGATGGTCAGCTGCGAATGGGGCGGCACCATGAACCTGACCGAACCGCATTGTGGCACGGATCTGGGCCTCATCCGCACCAAGGCTGTGCCCAACGATGACGGCAGCTATGCCATCACCGGCCAGAAGATCTGGATCAGCGCCGGCGAGCACGACATGGTGGACAACATCATCCACCTGGTGCTGGCGAAACTGCCGGATGCGCCGGAGGGGGTGAAGGGCATTAGCCTCTTCATCGTGCCCAAGTTCATGGTGAACGAGGATGGCAGCCTGGGGGATCGCAACGCGGTCTCCTGCGGCGGTCTGGAATCCAAGATGGGCATTCACGGCAACGCCACCTGCGTCATGAACTACGACGGCGCCAAGGGGTTCCTGGTGGGCGAGCCGCACAAGGGCATGCGCGCCATGTTTACCATGATGAACGAGGCCCGGCTGGGTGTCGGCCTGCAGGGCTATGCCCAGGGCGCGGTTGCCTACCAGAACGCGGTGGCCTTTGCCAAGGACCGCGTTCAGGGCCGCGATGTGACCGGCGTCAAGAACCCCGACGGCCCCGCCGACCCGATCATCGTGCACCCGGACGTGCGCCGCAACCTGATGGACCAGAAGGCCTTTACCGAGGGTGCCCGCGCCTTCGTCCTCTGGGGCGCCTCGATGATCGACCGCGCGCACCGCAACGAGGATGCGCAGGCCGAGGGGCTCATTTCGCTGCTGACGCCGGTCATCAAGGGGTTCCTGACCGACAAGGGGTTCGAGACCACTGTGCTGGCGCAGCAGACGCTGGGCGGATCGGGCTTTACCCGCGAATGGGGGCTGGAACAATTCGTGCGCGATGCCCGCATCACCATGATCTACGAGGGCACCAACGGCATCCAGTCGCTGGACCTCGTCGGCCGCAAGCTGGGCCAGGACGGCGGCAAACACGTCATGGGCTTCTTCGAGATGGTCAAGGGCTTCATTGCCGACCACAAGGGTCAGGACGAAGCGTTCGACACACAATTCCTCGACCCGCTCAAGGCGGCCTCCAAGGATTTGCAGGCGGCGGGAATGTACTTCATGCAGCACGGTATGAAGAACCCGAACAACGCGCTCTCCGGGTCTTACGACTTCATGCATCTCTTCGGCCATGTCTGCCTTGGCCTGATGTGGGCGCGCATGGCCTGGACGGCCAAAGGCAAGCTGGCGGCCGGTGACGGCGATGCCGAGTACCTGACCACCAAGATCGCCACCGGGCGCTATTACATGGCAAGACAACTGCCGATGACGGCGACGCACCTGAAACGCATCGAATCCGGGGCCGACCCCGTGATGGCGCTTGAGGCAGAGGCCTTCTGAGACGAAGCTGTGGCGGCGGGGATCCCCCCGCCCTGCGCCCGTGGCGGATCACACCGCCCGGCGCCCCTGACGTCGGAGGACCCATGCCCAAACGCTTTCGCCTGACCCGCCGTTTCCCGGTCGCCATGACCGAGGACGGCTATCGCAAGCTGAAATCCTTTGCCCACGAGGCCGGGCTGGACGAGGGCGAGGCCCTGTCCTTCCTCTTCGAACATTTCGAGAGCGTGACCGACAGCGAGGCGCTGGCCCATCGGCTGCGCCTGTTCAACGCCGACCTCGACGAACGCAAGAAATAGGAACCCCGATGCCGCGCGACTGGATGACAGACGAACATGCCATGCTGGCCGAGATGACCGCGAAGTTCATCGAGGCCGAATGGATGCCGCTCTACGACAAGTGGCGCAAGCAGGGCCAGATGGACCCGGAGACCTGGCAACAGGCCGGGGAGCTGGGCCTGCTCTGCCCCTCTGTCCCCGAAGAATACGGCGGCGCCGGCGGCGATTTCGGGCATGAGGCGGTGATCCTGATGGAAGCCGCCCGCGCCAACCTCGCCTCCTGGGGGCATGGCATCCACTCGGGCATCGTGGCGCATTACATCCTGGCCTACGGCACCGAAGAGCAGAAGCAACGCTGGCTGCCGAAGATGGTTTCCGGCGAGATCGTGGGCGCCCTGGCAATGACCGAACCCTCGGGCGGGTCGGATGTGCAGGGCATCCGCACGCGGGCCATCCGCGACGGCAACGCCTATCGGCTGACCGGGCAAAAGACCTTCATCACCAATGGCCAGCACGCCAACCTGGTGATCGTGGCGGCCAAGACCGACCCTGCCGAGGGTGCGAAAGGCGTCTCTTTGGTGGTGGTCGAAACCGAGGGCGCCGAGGGGTTTTCACGGGGCCGCAATTTGGAAAAGATCGGCTGCCACGCGGCGGACACCTCCGAGCTATTCTTCGACAATGTCGAGATCGCGCCGGAAAACCTGCTGGGCGGGGCAGAAGGCCGCGGCTTCTACCAGATGATGCAACAGCTGCCGCAGGAACGTCTGATCATCGGCTGCGGCGCCGTGGGCGCGATGGAAGGCGCGGTGGCGCGCACGATCGCCTATTGCAAGGAACGCGAGGCCTTCGGCGGCCCACTGATGCAATTCCAGAACACGCGCTTCAAGCTGGCGGAATGCCAGACCAAGACGACCGTGGCCCGCGCCTTTCTCGACGCCTGCATCGCCGAACACCTGGAAGGCAAACTGACTGTCGAAAAGGCGGCGATGGCGAAATACTGGCTGAGCGACACGCAGGGCGAGGTTCTGGACGACTGCCTGCAACTGCACGGCGGTTACGGCTTCATGCAGGAATATGCCGTGGCCGAGATGTGGACGGATGCAAGGGTGCAGCGGATCTACGGCGGCACCAACGAGATCATGAAGGAACTGATCGCGCGGTCGCTCTGAACGAGGCGCGAACGGATATGGAGGATTGGGGTATTTTGACCAAGAAGAAACAGG
>NZ_JARAMO010000242.1:0-1364 GCF_028807275.1 Mameliella sp. AT18 | reverse complement strand
ATTGCACTGGCCGGGTTCGGCCGCAAGGAACTCGACATTGCCGAAACCGAGATGCCGGGCCTGATGGCGCTGCGCGCGGAATACGGCGAGGCGAAACCGCTGAAAGGCGCGCGCATCGTCGGTTCCTTGCACATGACGATCCAGACCGCTGTCCTGATCGAAACCCTGGTGGCGCTGGGCGCCGACGTGCGCTGGGCGTCCTGCAACATCTTCTCGACCCAGGACCACGCCGCCGCCGCCATCGCCGAAGCCGGCATCCCGGTCTTCGCGATCAAGGGCCAGACGCTGGAAGAGCATTGGGATTACCTCGACAAGTCCTTCCTGTTCGACGATGGCCCGAACATGATCCTGGACGATGGCGGCGACGCCACGCTCTACGTCTTGCTGGGCGCGCGCGCCGAGGCGGGTGAGGACATCATCGCCGTGCCGACCTCGGAAGAAGAGGAAGTCATCAAGGCGCAGATCAAGAAGCGCATGGCGGCAAGCCCCGGCTGGTTCACCAAGACCCGCGACCAGATCCTGGGCGTGTCCGAGGAAACCACCACCGGCGTCAACCGCCTGTACCAGCTGGTGCGCGACGGCCAGCTGCCCTTCCCGGCGATCAACGTCAACGACAGCGTGACCAAGTCGAAGTTCGACAACAAGTACGGCTGCAAGGAATCGCTGGTCGACGGCATCCGCCGTGCCACCGACACGATGATGGCCGGCAAGGTCGCCGTGGTCTGCGGTTACGGCGACGTCGGCAAGGGCTCTGCCGCTTCGCTGCGCGGCGCCGGTGCCCGCGTGAAAGTGACCGAGATCGACCCGATCTGCGCCCTGCAGGCGGCGATGGACGGCTTCGAGGTGACGACGCTGGAAGACGTGGTGTCCAGTGCCGACATCTTCATCACCACCACCGGCAACAAGGACGTGATCCGCATCGAGCACATGCGCGAGATGAAGGACATGGCGATCGTCGGCAACATCGGCCACTTCGACAACGAGATCCAGGTCGCCGCGCTGAAGAACCACAAGTGGACCAACATCAAGGAACAGGTGGACATGATCGAGCTGCCCAACGGGCACCGCATCATCCTGCTGTCCGAGGGCCGTCTGCTGAACCTCGGCAACGCCACGGGTCACCCGTCCTTCGTGATGTCGGCCTCCTTCACCAACCAGGTTCTGGCGCAGATCGAACTCTACAAGAACGGCGACCAGTACGAGAACAAGGTCTACATCCTGCCCAAGCACCTGGACGAAAAGGTCGCCCGGCTGCACCTGGAGCGGATCGGCGTCAAGCTGAGCGAACTGTCCAAGGAGCAGGCCGACTACATCGGCGTGGCGCCCGAAGGCCCGTTCAAGCCCGAGCACTACCGGTACTGAGG
>NZ_JARAMO010000241.1:0-2852 GCF_028807275.1 Mameliella sp. AT18 | reverse complement strand
GGCGGGCACATCGGCGAGCCGACCGCCATTGCCCAGGTCCAGAGCGCCTTTCCACACCACCCGCGCACGCAGGCGGGGCGTCTGGCGCAGCGGGGTGACGGCCTGGCCCTCCAGAGGCGCCGACAGGGTCCAGCCCTCGTCGGTCAGGTCGCGCCATTCGACGTCCAGGTGGATCGCCGCATGGTGCACCAGGCTGCGCAACGCGCGCGGCGGCAGCGTGGCCCCCTGGGCGATCTCGGCGCGATGGGCCTCTGGCGCTATCGGCTGAACGCTGTCCCCGGCCCGCACGGCGCCCACCTGCTGCGCGAGGACCCGGGCGTGATAGCCGACCTCGGCAATCAGCGCCCGACGCCGGACGCCCTCGCGCAGGGACGGCGCGTCCAGGTCGGCATCCGACAGCTCGGCCAGCTTGCGGGCGAAATAGGCCGTGCCGCGCCGGGCCAGCAGCAGATCCTCTGCCGGGGCCGAGGCCGCATCATAGCGCGCCCCTGCCCCCTGACGCGCGCGCAAGGCCTCGCGCGCGGCCTGTTCCTCGGCCGTCAGGCTCATTGCCCTTCGACCGCCGTCCGCATGAAATTCAGACGTTCCATGATCGGCGCATCGGAAAAGCGGAACAGGTCGAACTGGGTTTCCGCCTGCAAGGACCACGGCACCCAGGACGGGATCACGAACATGTCGCCCTTTTCCAGCCTGTGCGTCTCGCCCCCCATGACAACCGCCCCTTGCCCCTCGAAGACCTGGAACACGGTCGATCCGACTTCGCGCCGCTCGGGCGTCTCGGCCCCGGCCCGCAGGCGGTGGAACTCGCAGCGGATCGTCGGCATCACGTCGCCGCCGGTGGTCGGGTTGACGTAGCGGATCGCCGCGTGGCCCTGTTCGAGGGTGGCCGGCATGCCCTCATCCTCCAGCAGCAATTGCTGGGTCAGCGCCTGGTCGGTGAATTCCCAGCGGTAGGCGCCGATGGGCGAGGCGACGGTGTCCTGCAGGTGCGACAGGGGCCGCAGGCCCGGGTGGCACCACAGGCGTTCGCCCTGGGAATAGTTCGGCGTGGCGTTGTCGGTGACCCGTTCCGCGCCGAACTCGAAGAAACCAACGTCCATCTGCTGGCTGAAGGGAATGTCCAGCCCGTCGATCCAGGCCATCGGCTCGGTCGCGACATTGTGGTGCCCGTGGAACCGCCAGCCCGGCGTCAACAGCAGATCGCCGCGCGACATCCGCACCGGGTCGCCGTCGACCACCGTCCAGACCCCCTCGCCCTCGACGACGAAGCGAAAGGCGTTCTGGGCGTGGCGATGCTCGGGTGCGTTTTCGCCGGGGCAGAGGTACTGGATCGCGGCCCAGAGCGTGGGCGAGACATAGGCCCGCCCGCCAAGCCCGGGGTTGGCGAGGCCGATGGCGCGACGTTCGCCGCCCCGGCCCACCGGCACCAGTTCGCCAGACCGCTCGGCCAGTGGCAAAAGATCGGCCCAGCGCCAGACATGGGGCACCGCCTTGGGCCTGGGGTGCAGGGGCATCAGGTCGCCGGTCTGCGTCCACAGCGGGTTCAGGTGATTGTCCTTGAACCCCTGGTATAGCGCGCGCAGCTCCGCGCTGTCCTCGGGTTGCATGGCGTTGTCCATAACTCTCCTCCTTGGAAACGCGTTGTCAGGCCGCGTCGGGCTGGTTGGGCGGGGCCGCGTCGCGGAAGGCGGGCAGCGCGTCGAGCTCCGCGAAGATCCGCGCGATGGTCGGCCAGTCCGCGACCGGGATGTCAAAGCGCCGGTTGTTCCAGACCTGCGCGTAAAGGCACAGATCGGCCAGCCCCGGCGTATCTCCGTGACAGTAGCGACCGGTCCGCGCGTCCTGCAACGCCTCTTCGAGAGCGTCGAAAGTGGTGGCAACCCAATGCGTGAACCAGGCCTTCTGCGCCGCTTCATCGGCACCGAACTGGTCGCGCAGGCGAAAGAGCACCCGCAGGTTGTTCAGCGGGTGGATCTCGCAGGCGATCATGCAGGCCAGGCCGCGCACCCGGGCCCGGCCCAGCGGATCGGCGGGCAAAAGCGCGGGCTCCGGGTGGGTCTCTTCCAGCCATTCGATGATGGCCAGAGACTGGATCAGGGTCGTTCCGTCCTCCAGCTCCAGCGACGGCACCAGGCCTTGCGGGTTCTTTGCCAGGTACTCCGGCGTCCGCGTCTCTCCCTTGCGCAGGGCGTAGGCCAGGTAGTCGTATTCCAGCCCCTTGAGGTTCAACGCGGCGCGCAGCCGCGTCGAGGTCGACGAGCGAAAGAAGTTGTGCAGCGTCAGGCTCATGCGCGGGGGCCGATATGGGTGGTGCAGGTGCCCAGGCCCTCGACCTCGACGACGCAGGTATCGCCGGGCTGCAGGGGGCCGACGCCGGCAGGCGTGCCGGTCATGATCAGGTCGCCCGGCTTCAGCGCGAAGGACTGCGACAGGATCGAGATCATCTCGGGGATGGACCAGATCAGTTCGCTGAGGTCGGCCTCCTGCTTGACCTCGCCGTTGACGGTTAGCTTGATCGCCCCCTTGGAAGGATGACCCACGGCAGAGACCGGGTGGATCGGCGCGATGGGGGCCGAGTTGTCGAACCCCTTGCCAAGATCCCAGGGGCGGCCCTGCTCGCGCGCCTTCAGCTGCAGGTCACGGCGGGTCAGGTCATTGCCGACGCCATAGCCCCAGACGTGATCCAGCGCCTTGTCCTCGGGGATGTTCACACCGCCGGTGCCGATCACGGCGACGAGTTCGGCCTCATAGTGAAAGTTCTCGGTCTGCGGCGGATAGGGGATCGTCGCGCCGTCCTCGACCACCGCATCGGCGGGTTTGAGAAAGAAGAACGGCGGATCGCGGTCCGGGTC
>NZ_JARAMO010000240.1:0-1138 GCF_028807275.1 Mameliella sp. AT18 | reverse complement strand
AGATCCGTCCTGAGCTTCGATTGCGGTTCGCAGCCCCGCCATCCTCCCGCCCCCTCTCGTCAGCGAGGTTTCAAGCCTTGCCCCAAAGATCTGTCCGAGGCAGGTACTTTGACAAACTGCCCAACACCGAGATGCACCCATGGCTCGCTAACCCGCGCTTTCCACCGACAAGCTGAAAGACCCCGGCGCCGAGAAGCTCGCGCAGCTGGTGCTGGACGAGGCCGAGCGCAACGCCGGGTTCCGGCGGCAGGTCAAGGCAGCGCTGGCCGGCAAGTCCGGGCCAGTGGCGATTGCCAAGCTGGTCGACAGGCGGCTTTCCGGCTTGGCGCGGGCCAGGAGTTTCATTGAATGGGACAAGGCCCGCGCCTTTGCCGATGACCTGCGCAGCCTGACTGATACCCTTGCCTCCGAGCTGGGCGCCGCGGCGCCTGCGTTGGCCTTGGACTGGCTTTTGCGCTTCATCGCCACGCATGAACAAGTGTTCGAGCGCGTCGATGAGTCCTCGGGCCGTGTACAGGACGTCTATTATCAGGCGATCGCCGAGACCGGCGACCTGGCACCGCGACTGACACCCGCGGAGGCGGATCAGCTGCCCGAGAAGATCATGACTGCCCTGGGCGAAAGCACGCATGGCTACCTGGCCGAAGTCACCACCGCCGTGGCGCCGCATCTACCACAAGACAGCCTGGCGCGCTGGGATGCCGACCTGAAAGAGGTCATCGCCGAGCGGCAGGCCGAGGAAGCGTTGCGTGTGCCAGACTGCTGGTTTTATTCCATGACCTCGCAATGGGTTGAGATGCGCCAGACTATCGCCAGGGCGCGGGGGGATCTCGATCTGCTCGTCGCGCTGGAAACAGCAAAGCGCCCGCACATGCAGGACACCCTGGGGATCGCGGCGCAGCTTCTTGAGGCCGGGCGCAGCGCCTAAGCGCTGGATTGGGTGCGCAAACCGGGGCGGCGCGCGTTTGATGAGGGTGAAGGGGACATGTCCCCGCCGCGGGTCAGCCTGGAGGCGCGCATCCTGGAGGCCCTGGGCGACGCACCTGCCGCGCAGGCCCTGCGCTGGCAGTGTTTCGAGACCACGCTGTCCGCCGAGATTCTGCGGGACTACCTCGGCCAATTGCCGGATTTCGAGGAT
>NZ_JARAMO010000239.1:0-3575 GCF_028807275.1 Mameliella sp. AT18 | reverse complement strand
TGACCATGAAGGCCTGCAGCTGCGCAAAGGTGCGCTGGAACTGCTCCGGGCCATCCGGATTGTCGGCGAAACCTGCCTGCATGCGGGCGAAATCCTCTTCGCTCGGCAGCAGCTTCAGCGCGTCCGGCGAGGGCTCGGCCGTCGGATTCCGGTTCATCTCCGCGATGGCCGGATACATCCCGTCAAGGTTCTGGCTGACCGAGATCGCAGTGAGCGTGGCCAGCCGCTCGGGCGCGGCCAATGCCAGGTCCAGTGCCAGCATGCCGCCCATGGAAAAGCCCACCGCGTGAACCCGTTCGATGTCGAGCGCGTCCAGCACGGCCAGGGTGTCGGCCCGCATTGCTGCGAGGGTGACCGGCATATCACGTCCGCCCGTGCGCCCATGGCCCTGCTGTTCCACCCCGATCACCGGGCGCCTTGCGGCGAGGCCCGGCAAGAGAGCACCGAAATCCCCTTCAATGGTGCCCATGCCCCCATGGAGCACGAGAAATGGCACCATGCCGGAGCCGAGATCGCCGTGTACCTGATAATAGATCCCGAGGTCCCCGGACATGGCCCGGCCCTCGGTGTCCTGCGCCAGCGCGGGCGTAGCCATCGCTCCGACAAGGACCGAGGCCTGCAGGGCCCCCATGCAGGACCGTGAAGTCGAAGTCAGTGTCATCATTTCCTCCTCCCATGCGTTGTGATCTTTCCCTGGGAACGGCAAGCCGCCGTTCATGCCTCGCGGGTCTCGTCGGCCCTGGAGAAATGCGCGATCTGGTCCGCATGTGCCTTGGCAAAGGCCGGCCGCGCGCAAATCCGATCAATGTAGGCATCGGTTGCGGGATAGTGGCCGATCCCCCGTATCCAGGGCGGACGCAACACGTCGGCCAGGATCAGATCCGCCGCGGTAAAGCGACCATCCACCAGCCAGTCGCGCGCTGTCAGGACGTCTTCCAGCACAGCAAGACGGGCCCGCAGCCAGCCCTCCAAGGGGTTCTCCGGCGGGGACGACAGTCCGACGAACCACCAGGGCACGCTGACCATCTCGACCGAGTTCAGCGCCGCGAGGACCCAGGACAAGGTTTCCGCCCGCAGTGCCCTCTCCCGCGGCATGAGCGCTTCGCTCTTCTCCGAGAGGTGCAGCAGGCAGGCGCCGCTTTCGAACAGGCTGACATCCCCATCCGTCAGGTAAGGCACCTGCCCGAAGGGCTGCATGGCAAGATGCTCGGCCCCGCGTTCCTCGAAGGGCACGGAGCCGACGCGATAGCTCAGCCCGGCCTCTTCACAGGCCCAGCGAAGCCGCAGGTCACGCACATAGCCCCGCGGCCCCTCCGGCACCCAGTCGAAGGTCCAGATCGTCAGCTGCTCTGGTGCCGTCTGGTTCATGGCGTCAAGCCTTGTCTTCGAAGATCGGCGTGAAGCTGCCCCACATCATGCGCTTGCCATCGAAGGGCATGTCCATCTCCTGCCAGCGCGGATCGGTTGCCATGCTGGCGCCACACCTGTCGTGGCTTTCCTTGTCGGGCCAGATCATCCACGAGAAACAAACCGTCTCGCCGTCTTCCAACGCGACGGCCCGCCTGAAATCAGTGTGCTCGCCCGCGGGAACTTGGTCGCCCCAGGTCTCCATGATTTGCAGGGCCCCATATTCCTTGAAGAGCGGCCAAGCCTTGCGGGCACTTTCGATGTAGGCCTGCTTGTTCCCGTTCGGCACTGGGGTCAGAAATCCGGCAACGTAGGTCATGCGAGTTCTCCTTGTTTCCTTTTAAATTCCGCCATCCATTCATCGAAACCGGGCGGCGGATTGCCCGTGAAGCCGGCAAGCTGATCGGACAGGGCCTGTTGGAAGGCCGGCCGTTCGGTGGCCCGCGCGACATAGTCGGCAAGATTGGGAAAGGCTTCGACGAGCCCCTCGCCCTCGATGATCCGCAGAACGCTGACCATCATCAGGTCGCCGGCGGAGAAACTGCCGCCGAACGACTCCGCGGTGCCGAGGCGATCAGACGCCTCCTGCAGGCGTTCGTTAATCCGCTCGTCAATGCCGGGAAGTCGCAGCTTGGCCCAGGGCTCGGCCACTTCGAAGATCGTCATCTGTGCCCGGTCCATGATCGGTGGCTCCAGGGTGTTCAGCGCGGCAAACAGCCATTCCAGCGACAAGCTCTGCCCCGCTGGCTCTGTCGGCCGCAGACCGGGGAACCGCTCAGCGATATGCCAGACGATCGCCCCGCTTTCGAACAGCGTGAGATCACCTTCCTCGTAGGTCGGAACCTGGCCGAACGGTTGGAGGGCGCGGTGCGCGGCTTCCTTCTGTTGCCCTTGTGAGAGATAGCGAACGGCGTAGTTCTGGCCGGTTTCTTCCAGTGCCCAGCGTACTCGCAGATCGCGGACCTGCCCCTGGGCAAAGTCCGGCACCCAGTCGTAAGCGGTGATGGTGATGGCGGCTTCGGGATCAACCGGCATCGGACACCTCCGCCGGACCCTTCTCGACGGCCTCGGCACTCATCCACATGGGTTCCCAGATATGGCCATCGGGATCCGCAAAACTACGTCCATACATGAAGCCGTGGTCCTGCACCGGGCAAGGGTCGGCCATACCACCGGCAGCGACCGCAGCCTCGGTAATGGCATCAACGGCAGCCTTGTCCTCGCGGCTGATGCAAAGAAGCACCTGCGCCTCCTGCGCCGGGTCGACACGACGGCGATCCGTGAAGGTCGCCCAGAAATCATGCGTCAGCAGCATGACGCATATCGCGTCGGACAGGACCATGGACGCTGCAAGGTTATTGCTGAACCTGGCATCCCTGGTGAAGCCGATGGCTTCGTAAAATGCGGTCGACCGTTCGAGGTCGGCCACCGGTAGGTTCACGAAGATCATTTGGGGCATTGCCATCCCTCCCTTGCCGTATCGTAATTATGGACACCGTAAGAGCATGGGGTTACAAAAAGCAACTATGAGAAAACAAAAAGTAACCTCGTCGGCGGAATCCCCCCACGGGCGTTGGTACGCGGATGCCTGCGGCACGGCCTTCGGTCTGGAACTTCTGGGGGAACGCTGGGCGATGTTGATCGTCCGGGAGCTCATGTTCGGGCCGCGCCGGTTCAGCGACATACGGGCGAGCCTGCCGGGTATCAGCGCCAAGGTCCTGACCGAGCGGCTCTCTGGGCTGGAGGCGAATGGTGTCGTTCTTCGCTCCGAGGCGCCGGAACCGGCTCCAGCGCAGCTCTATGGCCTGACGGACTGGGGATACTCCGCCGAGCCGATTCTCCAGGCAATTGGTCGCTGGGCTGCCGCTTCTCCATTGCACGACCCGACGTTGCCACTTTCCCCGGTCTCCTTCATGCTGTCTTTGCGCACGATGCTGGATACGGAGGCCGCACGCGGGATGTTCGCAGTCGCGGTCTTCACGATCGGGAGGGCGCAGTTCACCGCACGACTGAATGACGGCGCGATGCCGGTGGAACGCGGCGCGGCGGAGTTGCCAGACCTGCGTTTCGATGCCCCTGCCGCACCGCCCCTGGCGGCTGTCTTCTACGGGGATGTGGCACCAGAGGCCGTTGGCGTACAAATTATCGGCGATGCCGCTCTGTGCCGA
>NZ_JARAMO010000238.1:0-1231 GCF_028807275.1 Mameliella sp. AT18 | reverse complement strand
TGGACCTGTCACGCTCTGGTGCCGCTCCGGGTTCTCATTTACGCGGCCTGAGCCTCGAAGACCAAGGGGCTTTTCCAGCCCAGGGCTGAGTGTCTGCGGCGCGGATTGTAGAAGCCGTTGATGTATTCGAAGATCGCCAACTCTGCCGCTCGGCGCGTCGGCCACGACCGCTGCCACAGCAACTCGGCCTTGATCGTCTTGAAGAAGGTCTCGACGGCCGCATTGTCGTAGCAATTTCCCGTCCCGCTCATCGACACCTTGAAGCCGTGCTGGCGCAGGATCTTCTGGTAATCGTGAGAGCCGTATTGGCTGCCGCGGTCCGTGTGATGGATGCAGCCCTTCGGTGGTTGGCGCAACGCAATGGCCATGTTCAACGCCCGGATCGCCAGGTCACGCTTCATCCGGTTGCTGACAGCCCAGCCGATCACCCGGCGTGAATGCAGGTCGAGAATGACCGCCAAATACAGCCAGCCCTCTTGGGTCCAGACATAGCTGATGTCACCCGCCCATTTCCGGTTCGGACGGGCTGCCGAGAAGTCGCGATCCAGCAGGTTCGGTGCGATGTTGAAGCTGTGGTTGCTGTCCGTGGTCGCCTTGAACTTCTTGTTCCGCCTGACCTTTATGCCATTTTCCTTCATCAGACGGCCAACGCGGCGGTGGCCCACGGCCAGTCCCAGCTCCTTCAATTCTTCGGTCATGCGTGGGCGACCATAACTGCCGAGCGACTGCTCGAACTGATCCCGGATGTGGGCCAGCACGACCAGGTCCTTGCGCTGGCTGGCGCTGACGGGACGGTTTCGCCAGGCCCGATAGCCGCGCGGGCTGACGTCCATGATCTGACACAGCCGGTTCACCGGGATGTCGTGCCGGTGTTCTTCGACGAAGGCAAACCTCATTTGCTTCTCTCCGCGAAGAACACCGTGGCCTTTTTTAGCACATCCCTCTCCTCCCGGAGCATGCGGTTCTCCTTCCGCAACTCCGCGATCTCGCGTTCGAGATCGGATTGGATCGTCGGTTTCTCAGGGCTGCGCCGATCCTGCTGGATCCAGCGGTTCAGCGTTGAGAAGCCGATCCCGAAGTCGGACGCTACCTGCTTACGCGGCAAGCCGCTCGTCAACGCCACACGCACTGCTTCGGCGCGGAATTCCTCGGTCGGTCGTGATGCCATCTGTGTTCTCCTTTGCGACACGATACGTGGTCAAAGGAGCGGCACAAATCCGTGACAGGTCCA
>NZ_JARAMO010000237.1:0-13906 GCF_028807275.1 Mameliella sp. AT18 | reverse complement strand
GCCCCCGTCTCCCTGCGGTCGACTCCCCCCGGGGGATATTTGCCAAGAAGAAGCCGGGGCGCGCGCCATTGCCGGAGGGCGCGCGCGGCGTCAGGTCTTGCGCTTCATCAAGCCGCGCGCGGGGTCGTAGCCCCAGACGGCGGCGGCCATCAGCACGGCGACCGAGAGCGACACCCAGCCGAGCGCGGGCAGGTTCAATTGCAGGTAGAGCGCGAAGCGGATCAGCTCGACGGCGTGGGTGAAGGGGTTGGCGGCGCAGATGTCGTGCAGGAGTTCCGAGCTTTCGGCCATTTTCCACAAGGGGTAGAGCGCCGAGGAGAGGAAGAACATCGGGAAGATGACGAAGTTCATCACGCCGGCGAAGTTTTCCAGCTGGCGGATGAAGCTGGAGAGCACCAGCCCCAGCGCCCCCAGCATCAGCCCGGCCAACGCCAACGCGGGCAGGGCGGCGACATAGCCCAGTGGCGGCATGGTGATGCCGAAGCCCGCCGCCACCGCGAGGAAGGTATAGACCTGCAGGATGGAAATCGCCGTCGATCCCAGCAGCCGCGAGAACAGCAGCCACCAGCGCGGGAAGGGGCTGGTGAGCAGGAGCCGCATGGAGCCCATTTCCCGGTCGTAGACCAGGCTGAGCGAGGATTGCATTCCGTTGAACAGCAGGATCATGCCGCAGAGTCCGGGGACGATGTAGGTCTCGTAGGTGATGTAGGTCTGGTAGGGCGGGATGATCGAGAGGCCGAGCGCGGCGCGAAAGCCTGCGGCGAAGACCAGCAGCCAGACCAGTGGGCGCACAAGCGCGGCGATGAACCTTTCGCGCTGGTGGACGAAGCGCAGGAACTCACGCCCGATGACGGCGCGCAGGATGCCCAGGTGTCCGCTCATGCCGGCACCTTTGTCTTGGCCAGGAACCAGTCCGACAGGGGCATGTCGCCGCGGATCTCTCCGGTCTGGCCATCGGCGATGATCCGGCCCCGGTGCAGGACCAAAAGCTGGTCCGCGTCGCGGACCTCATCCGTCAGGTGAGTGGTCCAGAGCACGCAGAGCCCGTCGGTGCGGGCAAGGTCATGCACCTGCGCGGTGATCGCCATGCGCGATTCCACGTCCAGCCCCACGGTGGGTTCATCCAGCAGCAGCACGCGCGGATCGTGCAGGAGCGCGCGCGCCAGTTCGGTGCGCCGCCTGTGGCCGCCGTTCAGCGCGCGGGCCTTTTCGTCGGCGCGTTCGCGCATCCCCAGCCGGTCGAGCGCGGCGTCGATGCGGGCGGGGACCTGCGCCCGGGGCAGCCCGTGCAATGCCGCGAAATAGGCGAGGTTCTGACGCACGGTCAGGTCGAGATCGAGCGTGCTCTGCTGAAAGACGACGCCAAGCGCGGCCAGGGCGCGGCGGGGATGCCTGCGCATGTCCTGGCCCGCGACATGGATGTCGCCGCCGGGCGCCACCAGGAGCCGGGTCAGCAGCGAGACCAGCGTCGATTTCCCGGCGCCGTTCGGACCCAGCAGGGCGCAGAAGCGCCCCGAGGGCACGGCAAAGCCGACCTCGTCCAGCGCCTTTTTGGCCCCGTAGTTGAAACTCAGCCCCTCGACACGCAGCCCGTCCGTCATCTTATAATCCGTCTTATGTTAAGTCCACCAGGGTCGCCGGCGTGCCGTCCAGCCGCAGGATCCGGTCCGCCAGCCTTTCGGCCTCGGCCCGGTCATGGGTCACGAAAAGCGTCGCGGGCCGGGTCGTGGCCATCAGGGATTCGGTCAGGGCCAGCATACGCTCTGCGGTCTCGGGGTCGAGCGAGGCAAAGGGTTCATCCATGATGAGCAGGTCCGGCGGCGTGGCAAAGCCGCGCGCCAGCGCCAGCCGCCGTTGCTGGCCCAGCGAAAGCTGGCCGGGAAAGAGCGTTTCCTTGCCCGAAAGGCCGACCCGCTCCAGCGCCACGCGGGCGCCCTCTGTCCCAAGGTCGGGATGCACCAGCGTCAGGTTCTGCAGCACGCTGCGCCAGGGCAAGAGCGTGGGCTCCTGGAAAACGACGGCCATGCGGTCGGGGCGGTCGACATGGCCGCTGAATGCCTCGTCGGTGCCGGCGAGGATGCGCAAGACGGTGCTCTTGCCGATGCCCGAGGGGCCGACGAGTGCCACGCATTCGCCCGGCGCGATGTCGAAATGCACCCGGCCCAGCACCTGTGCCTCGCCGAAATGCTTGGCCTCGATCCGGACGCGGATCATGCCTGCCTCCAGCGTCGGACGCGGCGTTCCCAGGGTTGCAGTACCAGCCATTCCACCAACAGCATCACGCAGATGAAGGACAGCGCGTAGACCAGCACCATCGCCACGTCGAAGAGCTGAAAATACAGGTGGATCTGAAAGCCGATCCCCGAGGAGCGGCCAAGGAATTCGACCACCAGCACGATTTTCCAGATCACCGCGATGCCCGATCGGGCGGCGGCGGTGATGAAGGGGGCCAGCTGCGGCAGCACGATATGTGCCATGCGGCGGCGCCAGCTCATCCGGTAGATGCGTGCCATCGCGTCCAACTGCGGGTCCATCGCGCGGGCGCCTTCGCGGATCACGGTGGTCACGTTGGGGATCTTGTTCAGCGTCACCGCCACGATGGCGGCGGTTTCCGTCAGCCCGATCCAGAGGTAACAGAGCACGATCAGCACCAGCGCGGGCAAGTTGAGGAAGATCACCAGCCAGGGGTCCAGCCAGCGGTTCACTGCCTCGGACCGGCCCATGACCAGCCCCAGCGCGGTGCCCAGCCCCATCGCCAGCGCAAAGGCCCAGAGCACCCGGACCACGGTCTGGCCCAGGTGATAGAGCAGTTCGCCATTGGCGAGTTCCTGGCGAAAGGGCGCCGCCAGCGCAAAGGGCGACGGCAGCACCTGCGGGTCCGCCGTCAGCGCCGCCGCCGCGACCCAGAGCGCCCCCAGCAGGAGGATCGACAGGATCGTGACCGTGCGGTGCGAGGTGGCCCGCTCAGTCGAGATCCGCAAACAGACCCTCCGGCACGCTGTCCGCCTTGCCGACCAGCTCGGCGCCGCCGAGATCGGCCATGACCTGCAGCATCTTGTTCGCGGCCTCGATGTTGACCGGGCCGCGTGCGGGGATGCCGCCCAGCCAGTCGGCTTTCAGCGTCTCGAACTGGGCGTCGGTCTTGGCGTTCATGCGGGGGCGGATCGCCTCCCAGGCGGCGGGGTCATTGGTCAGCAGGTCCTTGGCGTCGCGGCTGGCATCGTAAAGCGCCTGCGCCAGTCCCGGGTTGGCGTCGAGGAAGCTTTCCTTGAGGTAATAGCCCAGCAGCGGCGTGTTCGGGTCCAGCCCCAGCGCCTTGCCGGCGGTGTCGACCGAGATCAGCTCGCGCATTCCGCCGGCCTTCATCTTGGCGAGGAAGTGCCAGAAGTTGATGGCGCCCGCGTAGTCGCCGCCGAGGCCGGACTTGAAGATCAGCGGCGGCGCGCCAAAGACCTGTTCCGTTTCGGCCTTGAGGTCAAAGCCGTGTTCCTGCTGGGCATAGGCGCGCAGGATCAGCCAGGACTTGTCCAGCGGCCCGCCCGCGATGCCGATCTTGCCGCCGGCGAGGTCCGGCAGGGCCTGCGCCTCGCTGGCCTCGGGGACGAGGATGGCGCCAACCGCGCGGCTGTAGGGGATAAAGACGTAATCCTTGCCCGCCGCGCGCTGGCGCGCGACCCAGATCCAGTCCGCGACGGCCATGTCGGCCTCGCCGCCCTCGACCGCGATGCGGGTGGCACCGTTGTCGGCATAGCCCTGCACGTCCAGCGCAAAGCCGTGTTTCTTGTCAAAGCCCTGTTCGGTGATGGTCGCCAGTTCCCAGTTGACGGTGCCGATTTTCAGCACCGCGGCGCGGATCGTGGGCACGTCTTGCGCCAGTGCCGGTGCGGCCAGTGTCAGCGCGGTGGCGGCAATGGCCCCGATGCGGCTGAAGATGGTCAGCATGGTTGTTCCTCCCCTGTCTGCCGGGCCTCCCGGCCCGGCTCTCCTGTCCTGACCCTAGTGCGCCGACGGCCTTGCGGCGACTGGTCCAAAGGTCGTGTTTCCGCGCTATTCCGCGCGGCGGCCGATCTCGTTCAATTCGGCGTCCAGCTCGATGTCGAACTGGTTGCCGCCCTTGCAGATCACGTCGTCGAGTTCATAGCCGCCGTCTTCCATCTCGATGTCGTCCGGGTCCATCTGGCATTCCATCTCGGCCAGCAGGGCCTCGATTTTCGCGACGGTCGCGGCATCGGGCCGGTCGTCATCGGCCAGCGCGGGCGCGGCAAGGCCAAGGGCGCAGGCAAGGGCAAGGGCGTATTTCATCTCTCGTTACTCCGTGGGTTTACTGGATGTTGAAGGTGACGCGCTGGGTCTCGCCGGTGGTGCCGGGGATGCGGACGATGTGGCTGCCGGGCTTGATCGCGATAAAGGACAGGGTGACCGTCCCGGCCTTGTCGAACTCGATGGAATCGATCGCCATCGGGCGGATCTCGATCTTGTTGATGACGATCTCGTTCATCCAGATCGACCGGAAGAAGCTGGGCCCCTCGATCGCCAGTTCGGCAGAACCGTCGGCGACGATCTCCAGCTCGTAATAGGCGCCCGATTGCAGCACCATGTCCTCGCCCAGCGGCTCGCCCGAGGCCAGCGTCAGGCGGATCGGCTCTTCGGCGCGGTTGCAGGCGGCCAGCAACCCGGCAAAGCCGAAATCGTCACAGAGCGGTGCGGCAACGGCGGGGGGGGCCAGGGCAGAGGCCAGAAGGCCGGCGGCAAAGAGGGTTTTCATGGGATCTCCTGTTGCTTAATTCGGGGTGACGACAACGCCCCAGGGCTGTTGTCCGACCTGGACCGACTTGATCGCCTTTTCGGCCTTCACGTCGATCACGGTGATGTCGTTGGAATTGCCATTGGTGGTCAGCAGGTATTTTTCGTCCGGCGTGAACGCCAGCTGCCAGACCCGCTGGCCGACGATGATGTAGTCGAGCACCTCCAGGCTCTCGCCATCGATTACCGCGACGCGGTTGGCCGGGCCTAGTGCGACGAAAATACGATTGCCATCCTGCGTGACCTTGACCCCCACGGGCTGCAGCCACTCGGGCAGGACGCCGGGCACCTCGAACCCGATCTTGGTCACCAGCGTCGGAGCGCCGTCGGGGGCGATGTCCATGACGCTGACCGTACCGCCGATTTCCGACGAGACGAACAGCCGCTTGCCGTCGGCGGTGTACTGGGCATAGCGCGGGCGCTGGTCGACCAGCACGTTATGCTTGATCGTGTAATCGCTGGTGTCGATGAAATGCGCCATGTTCGTGGTTTCCGAGGTGTTGACCACCCATTTCTCGTCCGGGCTGATGCCCATGCCCTCGGGTTCCACGCCCACCGGCACCTCGGCCAGGACCACGCCCTTTTCCGTATCGGTCACGGTCACCAGGTTGTCGTCCTCGTTGGCGATATACAGATGCTTGCCGTCGCTGCTGATGACGAACAGCTCGGGGTCCGGGCCGGAGGGCAGCGTGCCGATTTCCTTGTAGGTCTCGGTGTCAAAGACCCGCACCAGGTTGTCGTCCGAGGCGCAGACATAGAGTTTCGTGCCATCCGGGCTGAGCGTGATGCCGCGCGGGCGGTTGCCACCGGGAAACTCGGTGATGACCTCCCATGTGTCGGTGTCGACCACGGTGATCGTGTTGCCCCGCTCGTTCGAGACGAAGGCCTTGTTGGCCAGCGCGGGCGTCGCCGCCAGCAGGGCGAGGGCAAGGGTGATAGAACGCATTTTCATCGAACAGAACTCCGGTCAGTTGAAGGCCGAGCAGGCGGATTCGGGCCGGTCCAACCCCAGCGTGTCGAGCGGGGAGACCCGGTGCAGGAACCCGTCCTGCGGGCTGACGCTGACGGTGATCATGCCGTCATACAGAAGGATCGGCTGGCGCAGCTGGCCGTTCCAGTTGCGGAACGTCACCTTTTGCCCCTTGAAGGCCGCCAGCTCGAAGTCATCGGACAGGGCATAGTCGCGGAGGCCCATCGCATCGACGGTGCTGGCCCGTGTCACCGCCTCGCCCACCACGCGCAGCGCCAGCCAGACGTTGTAATCCTCTGGCTTGACGTAGCGCCCGGTCAGCGCCTCGAACCGGGTCTGGAACTGGGTCGCGCCCCAGGCCTCGTGCGCGGCGTGAAAGGTCGTCGGCCAAAGGCCGGCCGAGCCCATGACGGGCCGCGGCGACCAGTGGTGATAGCCAAGGTAACGCGCGAAATAATCGGTCGCATCAGCGGCGATCAGCAGGTCGTGCCCCTCGGCGCCTTGGGTGAAGACCGGCAGTTGCCGCTGCACCAGGACATGGCCCGAATCCGTGCGCCTCGCGCCGCCGGTGTCCTCGAAGGTCCGTTCGTCGATGATCCTGGCGCCGAACTTGCGCGCCGCCTTGCGATAGGCCTCTGCCAGCGCGACATCCGCCGGGTTGGAGCCGGCCACCAGGAACCAGCGTTTCCACTGTTTCCAGACCGCGAATTGCGCCACCGCGTCGGCCATCATGCCGTTCGATGGCGCGATGTGCAGCAGGTTGCCCCGGCATTGATCGTCGCGCAGCGCCAGCCCCGGCGCGCTTGCGTTCAGCACCAGCGCCCCGGCCTCTGCCGCGCGGTCGGCCAGCCGCAGCAGATCCGCATCCCGCGCCAGCACCACGATCAGGGTGATCCCCTCGGCCAGGATCTCGTCCAGCGCCGCATCGGCGCCTTCGGGTGCGGTGGCCCGGTGGATCGTCTCGTAGGTATGGCCCAGGAAGCGGCCCGTGGTGCCGTTGTCCTCATCCGCCAGCATGGCGCCCGCAAAGCCCAGGTCCTCGGCCCGCAGGTCATAACGCGAGATCGGCAAGAGCGTCTCGTAATCCACCCGCAGCACCGCCGCGCGCACGTCCAGCGCCAGCGCGCCAGAGGCGCCCAGCACGGCAAGACAAGCCGCCAGAAGCGGCATCAGAACATATCGCACTTTCTCCTCCCTTCGGCCCGTTTTACCGGTTGTGGGCGCTGTCCCGGAGCCTTCCAGATCGCCGGTGTTGCGGCGACCGATACCTTTGGCGCGGTTGTATACCAAAGCCTACCGAATACACTTTGTCGCACTATTCTTATTTTCTAAGAACGGTGCCATGAGACTGATAACGCTACTCTTTCTCCTCCTGGGCGCCGGTGCCGCCGCCGCGCAGGAAAAGGTGGCCTTCTTCGGGCTGACCCTGTTGGACAGCTCGCTGCAGACGGCAGAGACCGGCGACCACGGAGAGCGCGCGCGCCTTGCCATGCTGGAACAGATGGTGCGCCAGAGATTCGCCGAAGAGGGCTATGAACTGCTCGACCTCGACCCGGTCCGGGAAGACCTCGACCGGATTGTGAACCCGGCCAAATGTTATGGCTGCGATACCCGCATGGCGACCAAGCTGGGCGCCGACTATGCGCTGGTGGGCGAGGTCCAGAAGGTGTCGAACCTGATCCTGTCGATGAACCTGCAGATGCGCGACGCCGAGACCGGGCAGATGGTCAAGGGCCGGGTCGTCGATTTCCGGGGCAACACCGACCAGTCCTGGAGCCGCGCCATGCGCTACATCCTGAAGACCGCGTTTTTCGTTGAGGAGGAAAAATGAAACGACGCCTGTTCCTTGCGGCCACGGCCGCGATCCTTGCCCCCGGCCTTGCGCTGGCGCATGGGCCGACCCGGCAAAAAGTCACCGTGACGACCGAGGTCGCCGCCGCCCCGGCAGAGGTCTGGGCCGCGATCGGCAATTTCCAGGATCTCGGCTGGCACCCGGCGGTGGTCTCTCAATCCGGCGAGGGCGGCAACGCGATCGACGCCACCCGGCAGCTCTACCTCTCCGACCAGGGCGCCGAGGGGCCGATGATCTCGGAGATCCTGTATAAATTCAGCGACGAGAAGATGAGCTATTCCTACCGCATCACCGATGTCGCGGTCGAGGTGCTGCCCGTCACCAATTATTCCAGCCACCTGACGGTGAAACCGCTGGACGGCGGCGGCTCGCTGGTGGAATGGCGCGGCGCCTTTTACCGCGGCTACCCGAACAACGACCCGCCCGAGCACCTGAACGACGCGGCGGCCATCGCGGCGGTGACGGCGGTCTACCAAGCGGGCCTCGATGCGCTGGTGGAACGGTTCGGTGCGCCCGGTTCGTGATCTTGCGCTGGCCCTGCTGTTGTTGGCGGGGCCGGCCCTGGCCGACACGGCCTTCATCACCTGCCAGAACGGCGAGGTGTTGAGCGTTCTCGACCTCGACAAGGGGACGGAACGCGCCCGCTGGCCCCTGCCCGGCAAGCCCGCGGGCATCGCCGTGGGCGCCGGCGCGGTCTATACCGTTTCCCCCGATGACAAGACGGTGCGCCGCCTCTCGCCCGAGACGGGCGAGGTTCTGGCCCGCGTGACGCTTGACGGCGGCCCCATCGGCGTGGCGCTGGACGCGGGGCGCGGGCGGCTGTTTGTCTCGGACTGGTACAACGCCCGGATCTGGGTGCTGGACGGCAAGACGCTGGGCGTCACCGCCGAATTGACGACAGGCGCCGCCCCGGCGGGACTGGCGCTCTCCCCAGATGGAGCCTTTATTGCCTCGGCCGACCGCGACGCTGACCAGGTGTCGCTGTTCGATGCGGAGACGTTGGCGCCGCTGGCCCGCGTGACCGTGGGCACCCGCCCCTTCGGCCTGCGCTTTGCCCCGGACGGGCGTCTGTTCGTCGGCAATGTCGGCAGCAATGACATGACGGTGATCGACGCGGCCCGGGCCGGGGTGCTGGCCACCGTGCCCGTCGGCGCCCGCCCCTATGGCGTGGGGTTCGCGCGGGGCCGTGCCTTTGTCACCAACCAATATGCCGACACGGTCAGCGTCATCGCGCTGGAAACCCTGGCGCCCGAGGCGCTGATCAGCGTCGGCGAATACCCCGAGGGCATTGACATCTCAGCGGACGGCCAGCGTATCCTCGTCGCCAACTGGTTCGAGAACACGGTCAGCGTGATCGACGCCGCGACGCTGCAGGTGATCGCCGAGATCGAGACAGGCGACGGCCCGCGCGCCTTCGGGACCTTTGTCATGACGGAGGATGGATGATGATCCGAAACGCTGTTGCCGCGCTTTTCTTGGGCGCAACCGCCCTGCCCTGTTTCGCGGGTGAAAGCTGGGACCAGATCCGGGATGAGCTTTACGGCACCCGCCCGCTGCTGGACGGCGCGCGGCTGATCGCACTGGACGTGCCTTACCGGACGCCCAACGACGCCCGCACCCAGATCGCCGCGCACGTCGTGGCGCCCGAGGGCGGGCAGATCGCCCGCGTCTCTGTCATCCTCGATGAAAACCCCATGCCGGTCTCGGCGGTCTTTTCGCTGGACAGCCCGCAGGACAGTTTCTTCTTTGACGTCACCATGCGCGTCAACGGCCCCACCCCGCTGCACGTCGTCGCCGAAACCGGCGACGGGCGGCTTTTCGTGACAGAGGCTTTCGTCAAGACCTCGGGCCAGGGCGCCTGTTCCGCTCCGCCGGGCAGCGACCCCAAGGAGGCGCTCAAGACCCTTGGCAACATGACGCTGAGCCTGGCCGACGCGGACACCGCGCGCGACCGGCTGGCAGGTCTTTCGGCGCGGCTGCGGCAGTTGGACGTGGACATCTCGCACCCCTCGCATTCGGGAATGCAGATGGACCAGATTTCGCTGCTGTTCATCCCGATGCGCTATGTCGAGGACCTGGAGATCGACCTGGACGGCGCGGGCTATGTCGGTGTGACCGGGTCCATTTCCCTGTCGGAAAACCCGCGCCTGGGGGTGTCCATCCCCGCGCGCACGCGGTCGGTGGACGTGACCCTGCGGGACACCAGCGGCACGGTCAGCCACGCGCACAAGTCGCTGGCGGGGTATTGACTCAGGGCTGCGGTTCCAGCGGTGTGACCCGTTCCAGCGGGTAATCCCAGAGCATCCAGCCGTCCGTGCCCTCGGGCAGCCAGTAGACGGTCTCATACCCCCATTCCAGCGCGCGCTTGGCGGCGTTCCAGCTCATCCAGCAATCCTCGAGGCAGAAGAACAGAACCGGGCGGGTCCTGTCTCCCCCGGTCGCCTGGTCCAGCCCACGGCGGAAATACTCTGCCGTCACCTCGGCAATCGCGCCATAGCCCACGTTGGGCAGCCAGAGCGCGCCGGGGATCGTGTCGCGCGGCTTGTCGCGCCAGATCGTGCCCTCGGGCAATCCGGCGGGTTTCGGCGCCTGCGGCAGCACGTCGATGAAAGCGACCTCACCCGAGGTCCACAGGTCATGCGCCGCCTCCGGCCCCACCACGATCCCGCCCTGCAGGGTGGCCGGCACGGGCGCGCGGTAGTGGTCCATGCGATAGCCCTGCGGTTCCGGCACCGTCTGGGCAAGCGACAGCCCCGGCAGCACCGCAAGCGCGATCGCCGCCAGGGCACGTCTCATTGCGTGACCTCGATCACCTTGTCGCCCAGGTCGGAAATCAGCGGCACACCGGCCTCGGCCAGCAGGGCGTCGATTTCATCCTGATGGCGGCGGATCAGCGAGTTCAGCTTGCGTTGCCAGACCTTCTCGCCGTTCCGGACGCCCATCGTGATGCGATAGAACATCTTGGGCGGCAGGGTTTCGTTCAGCAGCGGAATGACCTTCATGCCCGGGTAACCGGACTTGACCAGGGGCCCACCGATGGGGCCCCAGATCACCGCGCCGTCGATCTCTCCGGCCTTGAGATCGTCCAGCATGTCGATGGCGGGGTTTTCATGCCGCCGGTCGACCACAAGGTGATAGGGTTTCGCCTTGCCGATCAGCCCGTTGCGCGCCATGTGCGTGGCCGGCGGGCTGCCGGCGATCACGCCCAGCCTCAAACCCTTGAGCCGGTCATCGGCCAGCCCCTCGACCGCGGCCAGCGGGCCGTCCTCGGGGACGATCAGCACGAAGGCGGAGGTCAGGTAATGGTTGGTGTTCAGGACCAGTTCGTGCCCCTGGGCATAGCCCACCACCAGGTCGCATTTCTTCGCCTTCAGCGTGTTGCGGATGAACCCGGTGGCCATCGGATACCAGGTATAGGTCACCGGCAGGTCCAGCTTGTCGCCGATCAGCTCGGCCAGGGCGTTTTCATAGCCGGTGCCGTCGCGGTTCGATATCGGCGAATTGGCCGGGTCGGCGCAGACGCGCAAGGCCGTCTTCGACACCAGGTCAGAGGTCTGGGCCTGCCCCACCGGCGCGGTGAGGGTCAGGCCCAGCAGGGCCAGCGCCAGGGCGCCGGCAAGATCAGCCCATGCACGCATCTTCCATCTCGCGCACCAGGTCCGATTTGGGTTCCTTCTTGCCCGGGCGGCCGCGCGGAACGGCCTCCATGCCACGGGCGGCAAGATAGACATAGATGTCGTTGAGATAACACATCACGTTCGGGTTGTCGCCGAAGTGGGGCATCACCGAGTTGCCGTTCTTGCGGCCGTTCACGACCACGTCGTAGAACTCGTAATAGCCCATGTGGACGGCGGAATTCTTGATTTTCGGGGCATAGGTCGATCCCTCGCCGTCGGGGCCGTGGCAGACGTGGCATTCGGCGTGATAGCGGCGGAACCCCGAAAAGGTCGGCCAGTCCACGGTGCCGTCGTCCTGCACGTTGTAGGTCACGATGTCGTCGGCGTTGTAGTAGATCCCGTCATCATCATAGGCGGCGTCGAATTCGCCCTGGTGCTTGGCGGGGTCGACCGGCTGGTCGCTCCAGCTCTGGGCCAGGCCCATCACGGGCAATAGCGCGCAGGCCGCAGCGGTAAGAAGGGTTCTGGATGCGGTCAGCATCATGGGGGCTCGCCTTTCGGTAGTGTCGTTTCCGGGGGCACCGGCGCAGCGCGTGGCTGCGCCGGCCCCTGTCATGCTGCGCGGATCAGTCCGGCAGGGCAAAGACGGTCAGCTGACCACCAAGCGCGGTGTAGTCGCTGAGGGCCGAATAGCCGCCCACGGCACCAAGACCGTCGTTCGGGTTGGTCAGGCCGGCCGCAAGACCGATCCCGGCCCAGCCGCCGACACCCGAGAGAACGCCGACATACTGCTTGCCGTCATGCTCGTAGGTCATCACGTTGCCGATGATGCCCGAGGGGGTCTTGAACTTGTACAGCTCGTCGCCGGTGTTGGCGTCGACCGCCTTCAGGTAACCTTCGAGCGTGCCGTAGAACACCACGTCACCCGCGGTTGCCAGGGCACCGGACCAGACCGAGAACTGCTCGGGGATGGACCACTTGATCTCACCCTTGAGGTTGTCCCAGGCGATGAAGTTACCCATGCCGCCGTGGCTGTCCGGGGCCGGGTACATCGCCAGCGTCGCACCGACATAGGGCTGACCGGCGGTATAGGCCACGCGGAACGGCTCGTAGTCCATGCAGACGTGGTTGGTGGGCACGTAGAAGGTTTCCGTGCGCGGCGAATAGGCCGCCGGCTGCTGGTCCTTGGAGCCAAGCGCCGCCGGGCAGATGCCGGTCGAGTTGACGTCCTCGCCGTTGTACTCGGTCGAGTATTCGGCCACCACGGCCGGACGGCCATAGGTGTCGGACTCGGGGTCCATGTCGACGCCGGTCGTCCAGTTCACCACCGGGTCGAACTTCTCGGCCACCATCAGCTCGCCCGAGACGCGGTCGAGCGTGTAGCCCAGGCCGTTCCGGTCGAAGTGGGTGAGCAGCTTGCGCATCTCGCCGTCGACTTCCTGGTCGGTCAGGATCATCTCGTTGACGCCGTCGTAATCCCACTCGTCATGCGGGGTCATCTGGTAGACCCACTTGGCCATGCCGGTGTCGATGTCGCGCGCCATGATGGTCATGGACCAGCGGTTGTCGCCGGGACGCTGCGCCGGGTTCCAGGTCGAGGGGTTCCCGGTGCCGTAGTAGACCAGGTTTTCCTCCATATCGACCGCGTACCAGCCCCAGGTGGTGCCGCCGCCGATCATCCACTGATCGCCTTCCCAGGTGTTGATGCCAGAGTCGGGGCCAACCGGCTTGCCCAGGTGGGTGGTGTTTTCCGGGTCCATCAGGATGTCGGAATCCGGCCCCATCGAGTAGGCGCGCCACTCCTGTTCGCCGGTTTCCATGTTGTAGGCGGTCACGTGGCCGCGGACGCCGAATTCACCGCCCGAGATGCCGACGATCACCTTGTCCTTGACCGGAAGCACGGTCGCGGTGTTGGTCTCGCCGATCGAGGGATCGCCGTTCACGGCCTCCCACAGCACTTCGCCGGTTTCCGAATCCAGCGCGACGACCTTGGTGTCGGCCTGGTGCAGGAAGATCTTGCCGTCGGCATAGGCGACGCCGCGGTTGACCGTGTCACAGCACATCACCGGGATGACGTCCGGGTCCTGCTTGGGCTCGTAGCGCCACTTGATCTTGCCTTCGTCGGCCAGGTCCAGCGCGTAGACGATGTTGGGGAACGGCGTGTGGACGTACATCGTGTCGCCGACAACCAGGGGCGAACCTTCGTGGCCGCGCAGGACGCCGGTCGAGAAGGTCCAGGCAACCTGCAGGTCATCGACGTTGCCGGTGTTGATCTGGTCCAGTTCCGAATACCGCTGGTTCTCGTAGTCGCCGGTCTGGATCGCCCATTGCGCGGGGTCACTCATCTGCTTGACCAGGTCGTCGTTTGCATATGCCGCCGTGGCAACGCAAAGCGCGAGTCCAGATGTCAAAAGCGATAGCTTCTTCATTAGGATTTTCCTCCCGTTGGGTGGCCGCTGGGGCCGTGCTGGTGGCCGCCGCCCGGTCCGGGCGGGGGCCGTCTTACCCCGGTCCGCTGGTCTCTCCTCCCCAGTGGACCGGGCACCGGCGTTCCCCTTCGGGCGCGCCGTGATCCGGTTATTCGGATGCCTCGGAGAAGGTCGCCAGGTAGGCGATCACATCGTTCCGGTCATCCTCCTTGCGCAGGCCGGCAAAGGCCATCTT
>NZ_JARAMO010000236.1:0-8281 GCF_028807275.1 Mameliella sp. AT18 | reverse complement strand
TACATGTAATGCGTGTCCAGCCCGTTGATGCGGATGGACATGGTCTTGGTGCCCCAGTCGATTTCGTTCAGGGCCTTGATGATGTTCTTGCGGGCCTGCGCCTTTTCGTCGGGCGCAACTGCGTCCTCGAGGTCGAGGAAGATTACGTCGACATCTGATTGTGCCGCTTTTTCAAACATTTGAGGCTGAGAGCCGGGCACGGCCAGTTCCGAGCGATTAAGCCGTGCGGGCGCCTGGTCGATGGCGTGGAAAGACATGGTCAGGGTCCTTTCTGACAGGAAAATTGGGTCGGACCCCTATTTGCATTTGGGAAATCGGTATTCCTGTCAATAAATTTTTTTGCATACCAGTGCACACAGCGTGCCGCGTCATCCGCCGCTTTTCGCCTTTGACGCGTAGAAATGCGCGATGGCCTGGGCGCGATTCTTGACCGAGAGCTTGTCAAAGATGTTCGACAAATGGAACTTGACCGTATTGGTCGATATCTCGAGCCGCGCGGCAAGCTGCTTGTTGGTCAGTCCCTCGGCCAGGGCATCCAGAATCGCACGCTCCTTGCGGGACAGGGTGCTGATGGGATCGGTCTTCAGCTCGCGGATGTCGAGGTAGGGGAAGACCATCTTGCCCGCGGCCACGTCGAGGCAGGTTTGCACCAGCGCGTCGGTCGGGGCGGCCCGCGATACGAAGGCCGCCGCGCCCGAGGCCATCGCCTGGCGCGGTACGGCGGCGTCGGTGTCATGGCCATAGACGACGATGCGCGGCGCGTTTTCCTGTGCGCGCAGCACCTCGATCAGCTTTTCCGCCCCCAGCGCCGGGATGTTCCAGTCGATCACGCAGACCTTTACCGGCACTCGCATGATCATCCCCAGGAACCCTTCGGCGGTGGCGCTGGTCGCCACAAGCGAGAATCGGGGATCGCGTTCGAACACTTCGGACATGGCCGACAGGACCAGCGGATTGCCGTCGCCCAGCATGATGTCGATGCGTTCTCTCTGCACTTTAGTCCCCTGATTTTCTTCGCATTTCCGTGATAAACTACCCGTTTGGGCGGGGTCGAAAACGGCATACAACGGGATACTTGCCAATTTGGGTGGTAACTTCCCCACCCATTTGGATGCCCAAAAGCAGGATTAAGGAACGTTTTTCCTGTGAGCAAGCAATTTTATAACCGAGGGGAAACAACTAGTCCCCTCAAGTGAACGAACGGAGCGATCATGACCGTTGCGCAGCTATTCCCCAAGCTCGAAATCCCCGAAACCATCGCCGCGGGCCCCGGACCGGGCAACACCGACGCGCGGGTGCTGGCGGCCTATGCCGGGGCAGGGCTGGCCGATCACATGCATGGCGACGTCCTGCGTGGCATGGTCGAGTGCAAGCACATGCTGCGCCAGGTCTGGGGTACGGAGAACGTGCACACTTTCGGCGTTGCCGGAACCGGGTGGAGCGGCCTGGACGTGATGTTCAGCGCTGTGATGCCGGGCGACAGGGTCGTGGTCTTCACCAACGGCACCTTCTCGGGCATCGACGGTCTGACCGTCCGGATGAAGGCGGCCACCGCCGCCGAACTGGCGCTGAGCCCGCTGGATCCGAAACCCGCATCGGTCATCATCGTTGACGTGCCGCACGGCATGTCCGTGACCGGGGGCATGGTCGAGGCCGCGCTGGCCGAGCATAAGCCCAAGTGGGCCGCGATGGCGCATTGGGAAACCGGCTCGGGCCGCATCAACGACATCGCAGGTTTCAGTGCGGCCTGTGAAAAGCACGACGTGATGGGCCTCGTCGACGCGGTCTCGTCCCTGGGGGTCGAGAACTTCCGCATCGACGACTACCCGGGTGTGCATGGCTGGGCTTCCTGCCCGCAAAAGGGCATCTGCTGCCTGCCGCTGACCTACGCGCCTGTCTCCTTCAGCGACCGTTACATTGAGACCCTGAAAAAGACCGGCACCCGCACCTTTGTGCATCACCCGATCATGGAAGCCCGCCACTGGGGCATCATCGACGGCAAGGACGTTGAAAAGGGCACCTATCACCGGACCCATTCCGCCTACGCGGTTGCCGCCTTTCACGAGGCGCTGCGCATCACCCTGCAACAGGGCATCGCGGAGCGGGCCAAGGATTATGCCCACCACGAAACGGCACTGCGCCGCGCGGTGCAGGCGATGGGCTGCGAGGTGACGTCGAACATGACCTCGCTGGTCGTCCTGAACCTGCCCAAGGCACTGGCGGGTCGCGAGATGGAGTTGGTCCAGGCCTGTCGGGCGCAGAACTTCGGTATCTGGCCGACCCTGTCGGAGCCGGTGCAGATCCGGATCGGCATTCTCAACCTGCTGAGCCGCGAGGCGATCACCGACATCGTCACCCGGTTCGCGGATGCGATCCGCGCGCTGGGCGGCGAGGTGGACGATGTCCGTGTGACCGAGGCGTTGAACGGCGTCTACGATCGCGCGGTCGCGGCCGAATAATCAGAACACGTGCCAATCTTTCGGAGGAGGAAAGATCATGGACATTCATGAGTACCAGGCCAAGGAAATCCTGGCCAATTTCGGAGTGCACAGCCCCCCGGGGGCGCTGGCCTACAGTCCGGAACAGGCGGCCTACCGTGCCCGGGAACTGGGCGGTGAGCGCTGGGTGGTCAAGGCCCAGGTTCATGCCGGTGGCCGCGGCAAGGCCGGCGGCGTCAAGGTCTGCGACAGCGATGCCGAGATCCAGGCAACCTGCGAGTCGCTCTTTGGCCGCAAGCTGGTCACGCATCAGACCGGCCCCGAGGGCAAGGGCATCTACCGTGTCTACGTCGAGGCCGCCGTGCCGATCGAACGCGAGATCTACCTTGGTTTCGTCCTCGACCGCACCTCGCAGCGCGTGATGATCGTGGCCTCTGCCGAAGGCGGTATGGAGATCGAGGAGATCTCTGCCAACCGTCCCGACAGCATCGTGCGGGCGACCGTCGAACCCGCCGTGGGGCTGCAGGACTTCCAGTGCCGCCAGATCGCGTTCAAGCTGGGCATGGATCCGGCACTGACCGCACCGATGGTGCGCACGCTGCAGGGCTGCTACCGGGCTTTCCGCGAACATGACGCCACGATGGTCGAGATCAACCCGCTGGTGGTGACGGGCGACAGCCGCATCCTCGCGCTCGATGCCAAGATGACCTTTGACGACAACGCGCTGTTCCGCCACCCGCAGATCAGCGAGCTGCGTGACAAGAGCCAGGAAGACCCGCGCGAAAGCCGTGCCGCCGACCGGGGCCTGTCCTATGTCGGGCTCGAGGGCAACATCGGCTGCATCGTGAACGGTGCGGGCCTGGCGATGGCCACGATGGACACGATCAAGCTGGCCGGGGGCGAACCCGCCAACTTCCTGGACATCGGCGGCGGTGCCACCCCGGAACGCGTCGCCAAGGCCTTTCGTCTGGTGATGTCCGACGACAACGTCCAGGCCGTGCTGGTCAACATCTTCGCGGGCATCAACCGCTGCGACTGGGTCGCCGAGGGCGTCGTCCAGGCGCTGAAGGAGGTGCAGGTCGATGTGCCGGTGGTGGTCCGCCTTGCGGGTACCAATGTCGAGGAGGGGCAGAAGATCCTGGCCAAGTCCGGCCTTCCGATCATCCGCGCCACCACGCTGATCGAAGCGGCACAGCGCGCCGTCGGCGCCTGGCAGAACGACCTTTCCCAGGGCTCCAACATGAGGGCAGTCCAATGAGCATCTTCATCGACAGAGGCACCCCCGTCATCGTTCAGGGCATCACCGGCAAGATGGCGCGGTTCCATACCGCGGACATGATCGCCTACGGCACCAATGTCGTCGGCGGCGTGGTCCCCGGAAAGGGCGGCCAGACGGTCGAGGGCGTGCCCGTTTTCGACACGGTCGAGGACGCGGTGGCCGCCACCGGCGCCGAGGCCAGCCTGGTCTTCGTGCCGCCGCCCTTTGCCGCCGACAGCATCATGGAAGCAGCAGATGCGGGCATCAAGTACTGTGTCTGCATCACCGACGGCATCCCGGCCCAGGACATGATCCGCGTCAAGCGCTACATGTATCGCTATCCCAAGGATCGCCGGATGGTCCTGACCGGCCCGAACTGCGCCGGTACCATCAGCCCGGGCAAGGCGCTTTTGGGGATCATGCCCGGCCATATCTACCTGCCGGGCCACGTCGGCATCATCGGTCGCTCGGGCACGCTGGGCTACGAGGCCGCCGCGCAGCTCAAGGAGCACGGCATCGGTATCTCGACCTCCGTGGGTATCGGTGGCGACCCGATCAACGGCTCGTCCTTCAAGGACATCCTCGAACATTTCGAGGCGGACGACGAGACCCACGTCATCTGCATGATCGGTGAGATCGGCGGTCCGCAAGAGGCCGAGGCCGCGGCCTATATCCGCGATCACGTCACCAAGCCGGTGGTCGCTTATGTCGCTGGTCTGACCGCCCCCAAGGGCCGCACGATGGGCCATGCGGGGGCGATCATCTCGGCCTTCGGAGAAAGCGCCAGCGAAAAGGTTGAGATCCTGACCGCAGCGGGTGTCACCGTCGCTCCGCATCCGGCCGAGATCGGCGACACTATTGCGAAGGTGATGCAGAAGGAGGCCGCATGATGAATGCCCCCGCCATCCTGAACAACCGGCCGCGCGTGCTTGTCACGCGCCGCTGGCCCCAGACGATCGAGGCTGAACTGGCGGAACGGTTCGACACGGTCTTCAACGTCGAGGACCGTCCCATGAGCGCCGAGGATTTCCGCGACGCCCTGGGCAAGTTCGACGCCATCCTGCCGACCGTCACCGACGGGCTGGGCAGCGAGGCAATGGACGTGAGCGAGGCGCGCACCCGCATCCTGGCCAATTACGGCGTGGGCTTCAGCCACATCGACACTGATGCGGCGAAAAAGCTGGGGATCGCCGTCACCAACACGCCGGACGTGCTGTCGGAATGCACCGCTGATCTGGCCATGACGCTGATGCTCATGGTGGCCCGCCGCGCAGGCGAGGGTGAGCGCGAGTTGCGTGCCGGGCAGTGGACCGGCTGGCGGCCGACGCATCTGGTGGGGGCCAAGGTCTCTGGCAAGGTTCTGGGCATCGTGGGGTTCGGTCGGATCGGCCAGGCGATGGCACAGCGCGCGCATTTTGGTTTCGGCATGAAGATCCTCGTGCAGAACCGCTCACGCGTCGCGCAGGACGTGCTGGACCGTTACAACGCGGTGCAGGTCGACACGATCGAGGACCTGTTGCCTCAGTGCGACTTCGTTTCTTTGCATTGTCCCGGCGGCGCGGCCAACCGGCACTTGATCAATTCGCACCGGCTGGACCTGATGAAGCCCGGCGCCTTTTTGATCAACACGGCCCGCGGCGAGGTGATCGACGAGCACGCATTGGCCCAGGCGCTGATGTTCGATTGCATCGGCGGCGCGGCGCTGGATGTCTTCGACGGTGAACCTAAGGTGGCCCCGATCCTTCTGGATTGCGACAATCTGGTGATGTTGCCCCACCTCGGCAGCGCGACCGAGGAAACCCGCACCGCAATGGGTATGCGCGTGCTCGACAATCTCGTCGACTTCTTCGAGGGCCGGACCCCCGGCGACCAGGTGGCATGATGCAGATGGTGGCAGAACCTGCGGGGCTTGAAGCCCCCGATCAATATGCGGAAGACGTGTACCGCCGCCTGCGCGGGGCGTGGCTGAAGGTTCTCCACCGTCGCGCGCCGCATGTGGCGCAATCCATCGAGGACGGTGTCACCCATTGGGACGAAGGCGACTACGCCGATCACCTGCAGGCCAGCACGATCTGGTTCCACCTGCAGCAGATCATGGACGAAAACCTGACGATCCGCACCGGGCGCCTGGCCGAACAGGATGGCGACCCGGGCGAGGGCGGGTTTCACAAGGCCCTGGCCGACTGCCCCGAGGATCAGCGCCCTGCCATGCAGCGACTGCTGTCCGAGGGTCAACTGTCCGTCGGTCCGACGATCACTGCCCATCCGACAGAGGCCAAGCGCGTCTCGGTCATGGAAATCCATCGCCGCATCTACCGCACGCTGGTCCTGTTCGAGACCATGCGCTGGAGCCCGCGCGAGATCGCGCGGCTGGAAGAAACGCTGGAGATGGAAATCGACCTGCTCTGGCTGACGGGCGAACTGCGGATGGAACGTCCCAGCCTCGCCTCCGAGATCGACTGGGGCCTGCAATTCTACCGCACCAGCCTCTTCGAGGCCGTGCCACGCCTGTTCGAACGCTACCATGACGCGGTCAGCGCGGTCTTCGGCCCGACCGGACGCGACCATTGCTGCATCCGGTTCCATTCCTGGATCGGCGGTGATCGTGACGGCAACCCCAACGTGACCGCCGAGGTGACGCGCGATGCGATCGGTCGCTCGCGCGAGATGATCCTCGAGGAATACGTCATGGCCCTGGACCGTATCATTCCCCGGCTCAGCGTGTCCGAAAAGATCGTCGCCGTCCCGCGCCCGCACCGCGATGCGCTGGCCCGGATCGTCGAGACCCGCAGCACCGATCCGGACCTTTGTGCGCAGCGCAACCCGAACGAGATCTTCCGCCAGGCGGGCACGGCCATGCGTCAATGCCTGGCGTCAGGCGGCTATCGCGATGTCTCTGGTTTTCTCGCCGACCTCGACAGTGTCGAGGCGGCGCTGGACGCCATCGACGCGACCCGACTGGCACAACAACTCATCCGTCCGCTGCGCTGGCAGGCCAGCACCTTTGGCTTCCGCGCGCATACGTTGGACATTCGCCAGAACTCCGACGTCGTGACCCGCACGCTGGAGGCGGTCTGGAACGCCGTGGATGCCGCGCCAGAGGCGCTGTCCGCCGATTGGTCCGCGCGCTTGCGGCGCGAGGTGGGGCAGGCGGGCCTGCCCTTCGTCGACCATGCGCGCCTCGGCGAAGAGGCTGCCGAGCTGATGTCGCTCTTGCGGTTGATCCGCGAAGTGCATGACGGTCCGGACCCCGAGGCCATCGGGCCATTCATCCTGTCCATGACACGATCCGCGGATGATCTTCTGGCGGTGCTGCTCCTGGCCCGCTACGCCGGGTTCGGAGCCGAACGCCTGTCGCTCAAGGTCGTGCCGCTGTTCGAAACCATCGAGGACCTGCGCGCGGCGCCTGCGATCCTGCGCGACGTGCTGGCAATTCCGTTGGCGGCCCGCAGCATGAAGGACCGGGACGGGCGGTTGGAAATCATGCTGGGCTATTCCGACAGCAACAAGGACGGCGGTTTCCTCTGTTCCAGCTGGTCGCTCGACCGGGCGCAACGTGCGATAACCCGCGCGATTGCCGGTCACGGTGCGCGGCCGGTGTTCTTTCACGGGCGGGGCGGTTCCGTCAGCCGGGGTGGTGCGCCGACCGACCGGGCCATCGCGGCCCAGCCGCGCGGCACGCTGAACGGCACGCTGCGTCTGACCGAACAAGGCGAGGTGGTGACGGCGAAATATGCCAACACCGGCACCGCCGCCGCGCAACTGGAACTGCTGGCCTCCTCGGTCATGCGCCACAGCACGGCGCCTGCCTTCGAGACCGTCGATCCCGAGGCCGAGGACGTGATGGAGACCCTCTCCAGCCTCAGCCAGACCACCTACCAGACGCTGCTGCAGCACCCGTCGTTCCTGCCCTATTTCAACCAGGCCAGCCCGGTGAACGAACTGGCGCTTTTGAAGATCGGATCGCGCCCGGCGCGCCGTTTCGGGGCCGCAACCCTGTCCGACCTGCGGGCAATTCCCTGGGTCTTTGCCTGGAGCCAGAACCGTCACATGATCAGCAGCTGGTACGGGTTCGGCCAGGCGTTGCAGGACTTCCAATCCATTCGCGGGGCGGGGGGCGAGAAGGCGCTGGTGCGGGCAATGCGGGATCTGCCGCTGTTCCGCCTGTGCATCGACGAGGTCGAGAAATCGCTGCTGATGGTCCGCCTGGACATTGCCGAGATCTATGCCGGACTGGTCGAGGACCAGACCGAGGCAGAGGCGGTCTTTGGCATGATCGAGGCCGAACACGAACGGTCCGTCGCCGCAATCGAACGTCTGACCGGCACGCCGCTGGGTTCACGGTTTCCCAACGCGGTGGCGCGGATCACACGGCACGAGGCCGCGCTGCGTTCGGCCCACGAGGCGCAGGTGAATCTCCTGCGGCTGGTGCGCCAAGAAGACGGAAACCGCCATCGAATCCAGTTGATGCAAAGCATGAACTGCATATCCGCCGGCCTTGGCTGGACCGGCTGACAGGACAAGGAGCAATACCCATGAATGTCTCGCACCGACCGGACGGTTTTTTCACCGAGTCCCTCGCCTC
>NZ_JARAMO010000235.1:0-17256 GCF_028807275.1 Mameliella sp. AT18 | reverse complement strand
GTACGTTTTGTACAAAACGTACAGACTGACCGGTTCAGTTTCCAGCACCCGGACAGCGCCTTGCGGGACGGCGGGCGGGGCGATCTGCGCATCGCGCAGGAGCGTCCGGACGGCGCCCCGCTCAGAGGCTTTGCAGGATCATCTCCATCCCCTGCGCCACGTCCTGCTCGATCGCCCGCGCCGCCGCGGCACCGTCCCGCGCCTCCAGCGCGCGCACCAGGTCCTTGTGGCAATCCGGCAGGTGACGGGTCCCCATCTGGCCACAGACCACCCGCAGCGACGGTCCGAACCGCAGCCAGAGCGACTCTGTCAGCGCCTTCATCACGGGCGCCTGTGCGGTGTCGTTCAACACGGAATGAAAGGCATGATTCTCGCGCAGGTAGCCCTCTATGTCGCCCCGCAGGATCGCCCGGTCCAGCCGCGCGTCGATCTCCACCAACCGCGCCACCTCCTCCGGCCCGGCCCGGCCCGCCGCCCGAACCGCCAGCCGAGGCTCCAGCGCCAGCCGCGCCTCGGTCAGCTCTTCCAGGGCCGCCGCCCCTAGAACCGGCACCTCGATCCGCCGGTTCCCAAGCGCCTGCAGCGCCCCCTCGGCCGTCAACCGCCGGATCGCCTCGCGCACCGGCGTCATCCCGGCCCCAAGCCGTTCCACAAGCCCCTGGATCGTCACCGGCTCCCCCGGCGCCAGCGTCCCGAACAGCACCGCCTCGCGCAGATTGCGGTACACCTGTTCATGGGCCGGCATCCCCGCTTGCGTCCGTGCCTCTGCCGCATTTTCCGCCATCGCCGTCCCCCCGGGCCACACCGTTTTCGCCATCCCTTGCGCAGGACAGCAGGCCGTGGAAACATCGCCGAAGTTGCACGACAGCGCAACTTATGATCAAAATTTGGGGACGGGGCGCGAAAGACCCCCGCCACCAACCGGGAGAATAACATGACCAAGACACTTGTGACGATGACGGCGTCCCTTGCGCTGGCGGCCGGGATGGCTGCCGCCGAGGAGGTGCGCGTCTACAACTGGTCTGACTACATCGACGAAAGCCTGCTGGAGAAATTCGAGCAGGACACCGGCTATGAGCTGGTCTACGACGTCTTCGACAGCAACGAGGTCCTGGAGACCAAGATGCTGGCAGGCGGCTCGGGCTATGACGTGGTGGTGCCCACCGGCACCTTCCTGCAGCGCCAGATCATGGCCGGCGCCTTCCAGAAGCTGGACAAGTCCAAGCTGCCCAACATCGACAACATGTGGGACGTGATCGCGGACCGGACGGCCAAGTACGACCCCGGCAACGAATACGCGATCAACTACATGTGGGGCACCACCGGCCTCGGCGTGAACGAGGCCAAGGTCAAGGAAATCCTGGGCGACGACGCGCCCGTTACCTCCTGGGACCTGATCTTCAAGCCCGAGAACGCGGAGAAGCTGGCGGAATGCGGCATCCACATGCTGGACGCCCCGGCAGAGATGATCCCCGCCGCGCTGAACTACATCGGCGAAGATCCCGACAGCCACGATCCGGACGTGATCGCCCGCGCCGAAGAGGTGCTGATGCCGATCCGCCCCTACATCCAGAAATTCCACAGCTCGGAATACATCAACGCGCTGGCCAACGGCGACATCTGCGTGGCCGTGGGCTGGTCCGGTGACGTGCTGCAGGCGCGCGACCGCGCGGCCGAGGCCGACAACGGCGTGGTCATCAGCTACTATGCCCCGGACGAGGGCGCGCAGATGTGGTTCGACCAGATGGCCATTCCGGTCGACGCGCCGAACCCCGAGGGCGCCCATGCCTTCCTGAACTTCATCATGGATGCGCAGAACATGGCAGCGGCGTCGAACTACGTCTACTACGCCAACGGCAACAAGGCTGCGCAGGAATACCTGGCCGAGGACGTGATCGGCGATCCGGCGATCTACCCGGATGCCGCGGCGCTGGACAACACCTTTACCACCACGCCCTTCCCACCGCGCGTGCAACGCACCGTGACGCGCCTGTGGACCAAGATCAAATCGGGCACCTGAGCCCAAATCCGGACCGCGTCCCAAGGGCGCGGTCCGCCTTCTGCGTGGTGACTTATCATGGCCGAATCCGTCTTTGCCCCCTGGAATGATCCAGAGGCAAAACCCCTCATCCAGTTCAAGGGCGTGACCAAGCGTTTCGGCGATTTCACCGCCATCGACGACCTCACCCAGAACATCTACGAACGCGAATTCTTTGCCCTGCTCGGGCCGTCGGGCTGCGGCAAGACAACCCTGATGCGCATGCTGGCCGGGTTCGAGGAACCGACCGAAGGCCAGATCCTGCTGAACGGCACCGACATCGGACATGTTCCCCCGAACAAGCGGGCGGTGAACATGATGTTCCAGAGCTACGCCCTGTTCCCGCACCTCTCGGTCTACGACAACATCGCCTTTGGCCTGCGCCGCGAGAAAAAGCCCAAGGACGAGATCCACGCGCGGGTAAAGGAAATGCTGCGGCTGACGCGGCTTGACCGTTTTGCCCAACGCAAGCCACACCAGATTTCCGGCGGCCAGCGTCAGCGCGTGGCCCTGGCGCGCAGCCTGGCCAAGGCGCCAAAGCTCCTGCTGCTCGACGAACCGCTGGGCGCGCTCGACAAGAAACTGCGCGAGGAAACGCAGTTCGAGCTGATGGACATCCAGGAAAAGACCGGCACCACCTTCATCATTGTCACCCACGACCAGGAAGAGGCGATGACCGTGGCCAGCCGGGTCGCGGTGATGGACGAGGGCCGCATTGTCCAGGTGGCGACGCCCGACGTGATCTACGAGGCGCCGAATTCGGTCTATGTCGCGGATTTCATCGGCGATGTGAACCTGATCCGCGGCACGGCGCGGGCCCGGCCGACGGACACCCCACCCGAAACGGTGGCCAAGCCGGAACCAGAGCCGAAACCGGCGCCCGCGCCCAGGGAAACGGCCAGCGCCCCCGCGCCCGAACGCGCCGCACCGCAGCCCAACACCCTTGGCCGGGCCTTGCATGACAAGCTGCTCAGCCCAATCTTCGGCAAATGGCTCGAGGATGAGCCGCGCCGCCTGCCGCCGCCTGCCGCCCCCGAGGCGCCAAAGCCCGCCGCCCCCGAGACACCGGCCCCGTCCCCTCAACCACAGGATATTCCGCCCGGCGGGCTGGAAATCGACTGGTCCGAGGGGCAGGCAGCGATCATTGCGGCGAACGGCGATCCCGCGCTTGCCGGCGAAAAGGTCGTCCTGGCGCTGCGCCCCGAAAAGCTGGGCATTGCCAAGACCCGCCCAGAAGCTCCGAACACGCTGAAAGGCAAGGTCATCGACATCGCCTACCTCGGCAATATCTCGACCTATCACGTCGAGATCGAGGGCGGCGTCATGGTCAAGGCACAGGCCGCCAACACGCGCCGCATCGCGCGCCGTGACATCACCTGGGAAGACGAGGTCTGGCTGAGCTTCACCGCCACCGCCGGCGTCATCCTGAAGGACGAATGATGCGCCGCGCCGTCCTGATCGCCGTTCCCTACCTCTGGCTGCTGGCCCTTTTCCTGGTGCCATTCATCATCGTCCTGAAGATCTCTCTTTCGGACATCGCGCTGGCCCGCCCGCCCTACGCGCCGCAACTGGACCTGAACGAAGGCTGGGCCGGGATACGGGCCTTCTTTGCCGGGCTGGACTTCGAGAATTTCACCTTCCTGACCACCGACGATCTCTACTGGAAGGCCTATCTCAGTTCTGTCCGCATCGCCGCCGTTGCCACGCTCTGCACCCTGCTGGTGGGCTATCCGATTGCCTACGGCATGGCCCGCGCGCCGCATGAATGGCGCCCGACGCTGCTGATGCTGGTGATCCTGCCGTTCTGGACCAGCTTTCTGATCCGGGTCTATTCCTGGATCGGCATCCTGTCGACCGAGGGCGTCTTGAACCAGTTCCTGATGGGCATCGGCCTGATCGGTGAACCGCTGACGATCCTCAACACCAACACCGCAGTCTACATCGGCATCGTCTACACCTACCTGCCCTTCATGATCCTGCCGATCTACTCGGCGTTGGAAAAGATGGACGAAAGCCTGCTGGAGGCGGCAGAGGATCTGGGCTCGTCCCGGCTCGCCGCCTTCTGGCTGGTGACGATCCCGCTGTCGCGCAACGGCATCGTGGCAGGTTGTTTCCTGGTCTTCATCCCCTCCATCGGTGAATTCGTGATCCCCTCGCTCTTGGGCGGGTCGGATACGCTGATGATCGGCAAGGTGCTGTGGGAAGAGTTCTTCTCGAACCGCGACTGGCCGGTGGCCAGCGCCGTGGCCGTGGTGCTGCTCTTGATCCTGATCATCCCGATCGTGCTGTTCCAGCGGTCCGAGGAAAAAGCGCGGGAGGCCGGACGATGAGACGTTTCAGCTGGTTCAACGCCACCTCGCTGACCCTGGGCTTTGCCTTTCTCTACCTGCCGATGATCCTGCTGGTGGTCTATTCCTTCAACGAAAGCCGGCTGGTGACGGTCTGGGCCGGCTTCTCGACCAAGTGGTACGGCGAACTGCTGCAGAACGAGGAATTCCTCGACGCCGCCTGGGTCACGCTCAAGGTCGCCTTCTTTTCCTCGACCATCGCCACGGTGCTGGGCACGATGGCGGCCTACGTGATGATCCGCGCGGGCCGTTTCCCGGGGCGGACGCTGTTTTCCGGCATGATCTACGCGCCGCTTGTCATGCCGGAAGTCATCACTGGCCTGTCGCTCTTGCTGTTGTTCATCGGCATCGGGCTGGACCGGGGCGTGCTGACCGTGGTGCTGGCCCATACGACCTTTTCCATGTGCTACGTCTCGGTCGTGGTCTCGTCACGGCTCAGCACCTTTGACCAGGCGCTGGAAGAGGCGGCGCTGGATCTTGGCGCCTCGCCCTTCGAGAGCTTTACCCTGATCACCCTGCCGATCATCGCGCCCGCCGTGATCTCGGGCTGGCTGCTGGCCTTTACCCTGTCGCTCGACGATCTGGTGATCGCCAGCTTCACCACCGGGCCGGGTGCCACGACCCTGCCGATCAAGGTCTTCTCCGCCGTCCGGCTGGGGGTCTCGCCGGAAATCAACGCACTCTCCACCCTGCTCATCAGCATCGTGACCGTGGGTGTCATCACCGCCTCGCTGGTGTCGAAACGCGCGGCGGTCCAGCGCCGGCGCGAGGAACAGGCCGCGCAGCGCACCGCGTGAGCCGGCTCTACGAACCGGCGGCCTACGGGCCTCAGGGGGCCTGTTACTGGGCCGATACGGTCACGCCAGATGACTGGCCGCGGCTTGACGGCGACCTGACGGTCGATGTGGCCGTGATCGGGGGCGGTTTTGCAGGTCTGAACGCCGCCCTGCACCTGGCCGGGCACGGCACTTCGCTTGCGGTGCTGGAGGCAGAGCACCCCGGCTGGGGGGCCTCCGGGCGCAACGGCGGGTTCTGCTGTCTCGGTGGCAGCAAGGCCCCCGCTGCGCTGCTGAACCGGCGGTTCGGGCAAGGCGCGGCGCAGGACTGGGCCGCGACCGAGAAAGCCGCCGTTTCCCATGTCGAAGCACTGATCGACCGCCACGGCTGGCAGGTCGACCGGCATTCACAGGGCGAAACCCTGCTGGCGCACAAGCCCCGCGCCTACCGCGCGCTCTGCGCGGAGGCCGAGGAGACCGCCGCCACCTATGGCGTGTCGCCAGAAGTGCATACCACCGACGACCTCGCCGCCCGGGGCCTGGGCGGGCCGTGGCATGGCGGCATGACCCTGCCCATCGGCTTTGCCCTGAACCCGCGCAAGTATCACGCGGCACTGGCCAGTGAAGCGACGGCAACGGGCGCGCGCCTGTTCGCCCACAGTCCCGTCACCGGGATGGAGCGCGTCGGCAACCATTGGCGCCTGACGACCAATGGCGGCACCGTCACCACCCAAAACGTGATCCTGGCCACCAATGGTTACAGCCACGAGACCCTGCCGCCCTGGCTGCGCGCCCGCACCCTGCCGCTGCAATCCAATGTCATCGTCACCCGCCCCCTGAGTGCGGCGGAACAGCAGGCGGCGGGTTGGTGGTCGGACCAGATGGCCTATGACACGCGGCTCTTGTTGCGCTACTTCCGCAAGATGCCCGACGGGCGGTTCCTGTTCGGGATGCGCGGTGGTCTGCGCGCCACGCCCGGCGCCGAGGCACGGCTGTCGCGCCGCATCCGGGCGGATTTCGCGCGGATCTTCCCGGCCTGGACGGATGTGGAGATCACGCATGAATGGTCCGGCCTCGTCTGCCTGATGCGCAACCTCGTGCCCTTCGTCGGACCGGTGCCGGATCATCCCGGCCTGTTCGCCGCGCTGGGGTTTCACGGCAACGGGGTCGCGATGGGATCCTATGCCGGGCGACTGGCGGCGGATCAGGTGTTGGGCGACCGCCCCGACGCCCCGAACTGGCTTGCCACGCCGCCGCCGCGCTTTCCCCTTGGCCGTCGGCGCCGGTTGTTGATGGCGCCGGCCTACCTGATGGCAGAGGCGTTCGACCTGTAGCGCCTTGCCGGACCGCGCCTCCCTTCGGGCCGGGGCCGCGCCCGGACCGCGCCTCACCCCTGCGGGGTCATGTTGGGGCGGGCCTTGCCACGCTGGATGCCCAGTTGCCGTTCGCGCCAGATGATGATCCCGCCCGCCGCGATCACGATGGCCGAGCCGACCAGCACCATCACCGTGGGCACCTCGTCGAAGAAGACATAGCCAAAGAGGATCGCGAAGAGGATCGAGGCATAGTCGAAGGGCGCCACCACCGCTGCCCCGGCAAAACGATAGGCCGAGGTGATGAAGATCTGCGCCACACCGCCGATCAGCCCCGCCCCCACCAGCATCGCCAGCACATGGGCATCCGGCACGACCCAGCCAAAGGGCAGCGTCAGCAGCGAAAACCCCGTCGCCGTCAGCGAGAAATAGAAGACGATGGCAGAGGTCTCCTCGACCGCGACCATGCGGCGGATCTGGATCTGCGCCAGCGCCCGCATCACCGCCGAGGCCAGCACCAGCGCCACCCCCAGCATGGCCGCATCGTCCACGCTGTCCAACGTCAGCCGGGGCCAGAGCACGATGCAGACCCCGACCAGCCCCAGCACGACCGCCGACAGCCTGAACAGGCGCAACCGCTCGCCCAGCAGCAGAGCAGCCAGCAGCACCGTCAGCATCGGCGCGGCAAAGCCCAGCGCCGTCACCTCGGGCAAGGGCAGCAACCCCAGCGCGGCAAAGCCGCAGCCCATCGCCGTCACCCCGATCAGCCCGCGCCAGACGTGCAGAACCGGGTTCTTCGCCTTCAGCCCGGTCTTGAGATCGCCGCGCATGGCCAGCCAGGCCACGATCACCGGCATGGCAAAGAACGAACGGAAAAACACCGCCTCGCCTGTCGGAACATGGGCAGAGCTCGCCTTGATGAGCGAGGCCATGATGGTGAACAGGACGACAGAGGTCAGCTTCAGCGCGATGCCACGCAGCGGGGACATGGGGGCTCCTTCGGGGATGGCGCAACACTGGACCTGCGCGCAGCCAAGGTCAATCGCCCCCTGGAACCCAACGTCAGGTCAACCGGTATCGCGGCAATGTTTGCGGAAGGCGCGTTTCAAAAGATCCAGTTCCGCACGCAACAACGAAACTTCGGCGCGGATGTCTTCTGCCAGCGCCTCACCCGCGACCAGGGTAAAGCTGGCCAGCACGCATTCCTCCCGCGCGTCGCGGATCAGGACGGTGCTGACCCCGTCGCCCAGGGCCTCGACCGGGACGGGCACCTCGACGACCCAGCGGCCCGGCTCGGCGGTGTCGGTCAGAGTGACGCCGTGGATCGGACGGTCCTCGAAGCTGGCCACGATCTCGGGCACCTGTTCGGCGCCCTGCTGCTGCCGCACCAAGAGCCCCTCCCAAAGGCCATCGCGGAACCGGGTCTTGGTCAGTGTGAACACGCTCATGGCTTGGCCCCTCCGGCAGTCACAGCGCCGCCCTGCGACGGCGGCTGAAAGTCAGGTCGTGCAGGGTGACCTGGTTCATCCGTGGACCTTCAAAGATCAGGTCCAGCCAGATCTTCTCGACCCGTTTCTCGTTCAGGCGTGAATAGGCCAGGTCGAATTCCACCTGCACGGTCTCCGCGTTCAGCGGCAGTTCGCGGACCACCTGTTCGGTGTTCGGCCCGTGCTTGACGTTCAGACGGGCAAAGATCTCCAGCGGGCGTTCCATCTCGACGATGGTTTCGATCCGCACCAGGTGCTGTTTCGACAAGCCCTGCGCCGCCGCCTCTGGCAATTCCACCGCCAGCGACAGATAGGATCCCGAAAAGCCGAAGACATCCAGTTGCAGCCCGTAGGCCGCAAGATCGGCGGCCCGCCGGTTGCGGACCTGGCGCAACGTGATCTCCGATCGCGGGCAATCGTGGAACAGCCGCGCCTCTTGTCCCAGCTGGGTCTTGCTCTGGACCTCGGCGATGCCCTGTACCGGCAGCGGCCCGCTCCATATCTCGGGGCGCCAGGCCCAGTCCGCGTCCCTGGGACGCGGAAAGGACTGGTTGCCGACCTGCGGCAGCGCAAGCCGGGCATCCGCGACATGCAGGACCTCGTCCAGACGCGACCGTAATCGCCGGGCCAGCGCCCTCTGGCGGCGCAATTCGGCCAGGTCCATCCCGGCCGCGGCACGCGCCAGCCGTGTCCAGCGCCGCAGCATGGCGGCATGGCCTGCCCGGCTCAACCAGTCCTGCACTGTCGCCCCCGTGTTCCCTTGCGCCCCTGACCTGTCACGCCGGGGCGCGATGGTCACGGGGAATGGTTTCCTTATCGGAAACTATTCTGGCAAATCCTAACGATTGAATAAACGCCCCAGCATGCCGTTTGCCGGTTTCGGCTGCGCGGCACTGGCCTCCTTGGGGCTGAGACGCGAAATATTGTCCCTGACCCGACCAAGCATGGCCTCGCCCCGGTCGCCCGCCAGCGCGCTGCCGCGCGGGGCGTAAAGCGCAAGCCCGACCAGGCGCCCGCCCTGCAGGAAGGCCGCCCGCCAATAGCGCGGGTCGCTGCCCTCGAACATCGTGTCGCCGCCGCTGGAAAGATGCGCCGTGACACGGCCCCGCCGCGTATCGCCATCCAGCAGTTCGGACCCCGCCGCCTGCGCCAGCGCCTGCGGCGTGGGCAGATCCGTGGTATCGCCGCGCGGCCCCACCGTGACGGTGACCAGCACCGGCGCCACCGGACGCCCCGCCTGTCCGCCGCTGAGGATATGGCACGAGGCGATGACCGCGAACCCGCGTTCCGGCCCCGCGCGCTTGGACTCCGGGTCGAGGCAATAGCCATCGGGCCCGGCAACCACCACATCGCCCCCGGCAAGGCTGGCCTTGGCCAGCGGTGCCCGCCGTTGCCCGCCCCCTCCGGCAAAGAAGGCGGCAAGACCCGCGCGCGCCTCGGCGTCGGCGCCATCTGGGTTCGACCCCGGCAGGGTGTTTAGACAACCGGCCAGGAACAGCGCGCCGGCGGCGCACGTCATGAGGCTGCGCGCCGCCACCGGGTCAGAGATCCGCGTAGACGTGTTTCTCGGCGGCGCCGCCGGGATGGGTCACCGCGCCCTTGTAGGTCTCGCCGACAAGTTGCGCGTATTTCCACAGCGAACCGGAGGCGTAGATCGTCTCCCTGGGGCCGGACCAGGCGTCCTTGCGGGCGGCCAGTTCCTCGTCGGTCAGGTCGACGGAGATAGCGCCGTTCACCGCGTCGATGGTGATGACGTCGCCGTCCTGCACCAGCGCGATCGGTCCGCCGTGCGCCGCCTCGGGGCCGACGTGACCGACGCAGAACCCCCGCGTCGCGCCCGAGAACCGGCCATCGGTGATCAGCGCCACCTTCTTGCCCATGCCCTGACCGGACAGTGCCGCCGTGGTGGCCAGCATCTCGCGCATGCCGGGGCCACCTGCCGGACCCTCGTTGCGGATGACGATGACCTCGCCTTCCTTGTAGGCGCGCATCTTGACCGCCTCAAAGGCGTCCTCTTCGCATTCGAACACCCGCGCTGGTCCGGTAAAGACCTGGTCCTCGGCCGCGATGCCCGCGACCTTCACGATGGCGCCCTGGGGGGCAAGGTTGCCCTTCAGGCCCACGACACCGCCGGTCCTGGTGATCGGCGTCTCGATGGGATAGATCACCTTGCCGTCGGCCTCGCGCTCGATCAGGTCCAGCTCTTCGCCGATGGCGCGGCCGCTGGCAGTCATGCAATCCTCGTGGATCAGGCCCGCCTTGCGCAGTTCCTTCATTACCACTGGCACGCCGCCCGCCTCGTACAGGTCCTTGGCGACGTAGTTGCCGCCCGGCTTGAGGTCGACGAAATAGGGCGTGTCGCGGAAGATCTCGCAGACATCGTCGAGGTAGAATTCCAGCCCCGCCTCATGCGCGATGGCGGGCAGGTGCAGCCCGGCGTTCGTCGATCCGCCGGTACAGGCGACGACACGCGCCGCGTTCTCCAGCGATTTCCGCGTGACGATGTCGCGCGCGCGGATGTTCTGTTCCAGCAGGTGCATCGCGGCAATGCCCGACGCGGTGCCATAGGCGTCGCGGCTTTCATACGGCGCCGGCGCGCCCGAGGAATTCATCAGCGCCAGGCCGATCGCCTCGGAGACGCAGGCCATCGTGTTGGCGGTGAACTGGCCGCCGCAGGCGCCGGCTGAGGGGCAGGCCGCTTTCTCGATGGCGCGCAGCTCTTCGTCGCTGTTGGCACCGGCCTGGTGCTTGCCCACCGCCTCGAAGACGTCCTGGACGGTGATGTCCTTGCCCTTGTACCGGCCCGGCATGATCGAGCCACCGTAGATGAAGACGGAGGGCACGTTCAGGCGCACCATCGCCATCATCATCCCCGGCAGCGACTTGTCACAGCCCGCCAGGCCCACGATGGCATCGTAACAATGGCCGCGCATGGTCAGTTCCACCGTGTCGGCAATGGCCTCGCGCGACGCCAGCGAGGCACGCATGCCCTCGTGGCCCATCGCGATGCCGTCGGTCACGGTGATGGTGGTGAACTCGCGCGGGGTGCCGCTGGCTTCCTTGACGCCCAGCTTGACCGCCTGCGCCTGCCGGTTCAGCGCGATGTTGCAGGGCGCGGCCTCGTTCCAGCAGGTTGCCACGCCGACCAGCGGTTGGTGAATCTCTTCCTCGGTCAGCCCCATCGCGTACAGGAACGACCGATGCGGTGCGCGCGCCGGGCCTTCGGTGACATGGCGGCTGGGCAGTTTGGTCTTGTCGAATGGACGCTTGAGCATGGGCTTGGCTCCTCCCGTGGAGTGGGTTTTTCTTGGAATAACCAAGCCCCGAAAGCGGCACAAGCGTCAAGCGCCGCTTGGTATACCAGCGGGGCCTCCGGCGGCAGGCGTCCGGTGGGACGGCGGGCGGGGCGAATTTCAGCTGGCTGAAAGAGCGGCGCCCACCGTCCCGAACCATCCGTCACCCCGAGCCGATCAGGGCCCCGGCGGCAAAGACCAGCGCCCCGCCCAGGACAACCTGGAAGGTGGCGCGCAGGAACGGCGTCTCCATGAACTTGTTCTGGATCCAGGCAATCGCCCAAAGCTCGATGAAAACGACGATCAGGGCGATGGTCGTCGCGGTCCAGAAATGCGGGATCAGGTAGGGCAGCGCATGGCCCAGCCCGCCCACCGTGGTCATCACGCCAGAGGCGATGCCGCGTTTCGTCGGCGACCCGCGCCCCGACAACTCGCCATCGTCCGAAGCAGCCTCGGTAAAGCCCATCGAGATCCCCGCGCCAACAGAGGCGGCCAGCCCGACCAAGAAAGTCGTCCAGGGATCGTGGGTGGCAAAGGCGGTGGCAAAGATCGGCGCAAGGGTCGAGACCGACCCATCCATCAGCCCCGCCAGTCCCGGCTGCACCCAGGTCAGGACGAACTGCCGCTTGGCCCGGTCGTCTTCCTCGTCCCGGGCCTCTGCGCCCAGGTGCTCGGCTTCCAGTTCGTGCGCCCGGTTCTCGTGTTTCGCCTCCATCGCGGCCAGGTCGCCCAGCAGCTTGCGGGTGTCCGCGTCCTGCGCGTTCTGCGCCGCCATGTGATAGAACCGCTCCGCCTGCCGCTCCATGCTGGCGGCCTCGTCGCGGATCCGTTCCAGCGACAGGTTTTCCGTCAGCCAGACGGGGCGGCGGGCATAGTACCCCGCCACATGTTCGCGGCGGATCAGCGGGATCACCTCTCCGAACCGGGCGCTGTGCAGGTCGATCAGGGCGCGGCGATGGCCGTCCTCTTCCTGGGCCATACCGTCAAAGACCGCCGCAGTGTCCGGGTAGTCCGCCCGCAGGCGTTCGGCAAAGCTGCGATAGATGCGTGCGTCATCCTCTTCCGAGGAGATCGCAAGTGCCAGCACTTCCTGTTCCGAGAGGTCACGAAAGCGGCGGCGGTTTCCCATGTAAAGCATGTTGTGCCTCATTTTAGAATTATTCTAAACAGTAGTCAGCATTTGCCCAAGCGCAAGCGCCAAGTCCCGCGGTTGGCCAATCTGCCGCATTCGCTGCCTGCCTCTTGCAAATCAAACTGAACCGTATAGTTTATTTAACTGAACCGTTCGGTTCGATTTCCAAGACGGAGCCAGTCATGAAACGCATCCTCCTTGCCCTCGCCGCCGCTGCTGCCCTTGTCACCGGTCCCGCGCTGGCCGACGTCGGCCCGGTCTTCCTGCCCGACCTCACCTTTCCCGCGCCACAGCCGCATCCCGACATGTCCTCGCAGGGTTGCGCGGGGCCGCAGGTCTGCAAGTGACGCCGCGCATTCCTTGCCCAAACTGAACCGAGCAGTCTATAATCAACCCTGCGAAAGAGAGGGGCGCAATGAACACACAACCGGCGGTCCGGAAAGGGCGCAAGTTCGACCAGGTGGTCGATGGCGCGCGCGAGATCTTTTTGCGTGACGGCTTCGAAGGCGCCAGCGTCGACGACATCGCGCGCGAGGCGGGCGTCTCCAAGGCGACGCTCTACAGCTATTTCCCCGACAAGCGCCTGCTCTTCATCGAGGTGGCCAGCGCCCAGTGCCGCAACCAGGCCGACCAGGCCCTGCTGACGATGGACCTCACCCGCCCCCCGCGTGAGGTTCTCGCCCGCGCCGGGCGCAAGTTCCTGGGCTTTCTCTATTCCGAGATGGGGCAGCGGATCTTCCGGATCTGCGTCGCCGAATCCGACCGTTTCCCAGAGCTTGGCCGCCAGTTCTACCAGAGCGGGCCGATGATCATGCGCCGCGTGATGACGGACTATCTCACCGCCGCCTGCGAGCGCGGCGAGTTGCAGATCGACGACATGACGCTGGCCTCGGACCAGTTCGCGGAACTCTGCAAGGCGGACCTCTGGCCCAAGATCATATTTGGCATTCAGTCCAGTTTCAGCGATGACGACATCGCACGAGTCGTGGATGGTGCCGTCGAAACCTTCATGGCACGCTACGGAACATGACAAGCGCCCCCGGCGGGCGCGCTGGGAGACACGATGAAGACCGTATCCGAAAACAAATGCTTTGGCGGAACCCAGGGCGTTTACACGCATGCCTCCGACGCCTGCAAATGCGACATGACCTTTGGCCTGTTCCTGCCCGAAGAGGCGGCGCATGTGCCGGTGCCCGTGCTCTGGTATCTCTCCGGGCTGACCTGCACGCATGAAAATGCAATGGTCAAGGCCGGCGCACAGGGCTGGGCCGCCGAACACGGGCTGGCGCTGATCTTTCCCGACACCTCGCCGCGCGGCGACGACGTGGCCGATGACGAAGCCTATGACCTGGGCAAGGGCGCCGGTTTCTACGTCAACGCGACAGAGGCCCCCTGGGCGCCGCATTTCAACATGTGGGACTACGTGGCAGAGGAACTGCCTGCGCTGGTGGGCGAAAATTTCGCGCTCGACATGAGCCGGCAGGCGATCACCGGGCACTCGATGGGCGGGCATGGCGCGCTGACCCTGGCGATGGGCCTGCCGGGCCGTTTCGCCAGCGTCTCGGCTTTTGCGCCGATCACCCACCCCTCCGCCAGCGACTGGGGCCGCAAGCAGCTGGGCGCCTACCTGGGCGCGAATGAGTCGACCTGGGCGGCCCATGATTCCACCCTGCTGATGCGGGACAAGGGCTTTGACGGGCCGGTGCTGATCGACCAGGGCGGCGATGACCAGTTCCTCGATCTGCTCAAACCCGAATGCCTGGCCGAAGCGATGGCCGCCCGCCGCCAGGATGGCGTCTTCCGGATGCAGAAAGGCTATGACCACAGCTATTTCTTCGTCTCGACCTTCATGGAAGACCACGTTGCCTTCCACTCCGAGGCGCTCCATGCGTGACCCCGTCCCGGCCCTGCGCCGGGACCTCCTTCCGGGCGGGGCCTTGCGATGACGCTTTACGTCGACGCCGACGCCTGCCCGGTCAAGGCAGAGGCCGAAACCGTCGCCACCCGGCACAGGCTGGCGATGGTGCTGGTCGCCAACGGCGGGCTGCGCCCCTCGCGCAACCCGCTGGTCAGCCTGCAGATCGTCCCCGACGGCCCCGACGAGGCCGACAAGTGGATCGCCGATCAGGCCGGGCCCGGCGACGTGGTCATCACCAATGACATCCCGCTGGCGGCAAAATGCGTCGAGGCCGGCGCGCAGGTGCTGCGCCCGGACGGCTCTGCGCTGACGCAGGCCAACATCGGCGCGCAACTGGCCATGCGCGACCTGATGAGCGATCTGCGCGCCGCCGATCCCTTTCGGCAGGGCTCGGGCAAGGGGTTTACAAAGGCCGACCGCAGCCGTTTCCTCGACGCATTGGAACGGGCCGTCCGGCAGGCAGGGAAAACAAGGACATGACCATCAAGGCGGTGATCTTCGACATCGGCAACGTGCTGATCGAATGGCAGCCCGAACGCTACTACGACGCACGGATCGGCGAGGACCGGCGCCGCGCCATGTTTGCCCAACTGGACCTTCACGGCATGAACGACGTGATCGACCGCGGCGGCGATTTTCGCGGCACGGTCTACGACTGGGCAGAGAAAACCCCGGAATGGGGCGAGGAAATCCGCCTCTGGCACGACGACTGGCTGGAAATGGCGAAACCCGCCATTCCCCGTTCCGTCCGCGTGATGCGGGCGCTGCGGGCCAAAGGCACGCCGGTCCACGCGCTGACCAATTTCGGCATCGGCACATGGGAAATCGCCACTCCGGCCTATGACTTCCTGAACGAATTCGATCAGGCTTTCGTCAGCGGCCACATGGGCGTCATCAAGCCCGAGCCCGAGATCTACCAACAGGTCGAAACGCAACTTGGCCTGCCCGGTCAGGCGCTGCTCTTTACCGACGACCGCGCCGACAACATCGCCGCCGCCGCCGCGCGCGGCTGGCACACCCATCATTTCACCGGACCCGACGGCTGGGCGCAAAGGCTCGTCGCCGAGGGCCTGCTGACTGAAAGCGAGGCGCAATGACCACCATCATCCCTTTCGACGAAGGCGAAAAGAACCTCGACTGGCTTGGCCTTGCGCGGGCCTTCGATGCGGGCCACCAACTGCCCAAGGCGGAAATCGAGGATGTCTTTCTCTACCGCGGCAAGGACACGCTGCTGAATCGCTCGGCCTGGATCGACGGGCTGGGCATCGCGGTCAAGGCGGCCACGGTCTTTCCCGGCAACCCCGGTAAGGGCAAGCCGATGATCGGCGGCGCGGTGAACCTATTCGACGACGGTGACGGCAGCCTGAGCGCGGTGGTGGATTTCCACCTCGTCACCAAGTGGAAGACCGCAGGCGACAGCCTCTGCGCGGCGCTGAAACTGGCCCGCCCCGACAGCCGCAAGATCCTGATCGTGGGCGCGGGCACGGTGGGCGCATCGCTTCACCAGGCCTATTCCGCCGGTTTCCCCGAGGCAGAGTTCACCGTCTGGAACCGCACCCCCGACAAGGCCCGCGCCTTCGCCGAAGAGCGCGGCATCGCCTGGGCCGAGGATCTCGAACAGGCAGTGGGCGCTGCCGACATCGTCACCTCCGCCACCATGAGCACCACCCCCCTGCTGAAAGGCGACTGGTTCCGCCCCGGCCAGCACATCGACCTGATCGGCGCCTACCGCCCCGACATGCGCGAGGCCGACGACACCGCCATCAAGCGCGCGCGGCTCTTTGTCGACAGCTACGACACCACGCTGGCCCATATCGGAGAGCTCAAGATCCCCTTCACCAACGGGCTGATCACCGGCCATGACATCGTCGCCGATTACTATGCGCCGGAACTCTTCCACCGCCGTAGCGACGAAGAGATCACCCTGTTCAAGAACGGTGGCGGCGCCCATCTCGACCTGATGTGCGCGCGCTACATCCTCGACGCCTGGCAAGCGGCATGACCCTGCTCGGCGGCGCGCTGGCGCTTGCCGCGCTCGGCGCCGCCGCCCTGCCCGCCTGGCGCGAAACCCGCCGCCAAAGGACCCCGGACCTGCAGATCAGCGCCCCCGGGCAATTCGCCGAACTGTCCCAGGGGCGCACCCATTACCAGTGGTCCGGCCCCGAGGACGCCCCGGTCGTCGTCTGCGTCCACGGGTTGACCACCCCTTCCTTCGTCTGGCGCGGGTTGATCCCGCACCTGACCGCCGCCGGGGTGCAGGTGCTCAGCTACGATCTCTACGGGCGCGGCTTTTCCGACGCGCCGCGCGGCCGCCAGACCGGCGCCTTCTTCACCCGGCAACTGTCCGACCTGCTGGAGCATGAGGGGATCGACACGCCCGTGACCCTTATGGGCTACTCGATGGGCGGCGCCATCGTCACCTGCTTTGCCGCCGCGCATCCGGACCGCGTGCTCCGGCTGGCCCTCGTGGCGCCCGCCGGCATGGGCCACGATCTCGGGCCGATCGCCCGCTTCACCACCGGCGTGCCCATCCTGGGCGATTGGCTCTTCAACATGGGCTATCCCCGCCAGTTGCGTGCGGGCATCGAGGCAGAGCGCGCCCTGCCCTCTTCGGTTCAGGGGATCGCGGACCTGCAACTGGCCCAACTCGACCGGCGCGGTTTCCTGCGCTCGGTGCTGTCCTCGCTGCGCGGCGTGCTGCGCGCGCCCCTGCAAGAGGAACACCGGAAAATCGCCGGGGCCGGGATTCCCGTCACGGCGGTCTGGGGCCGCGAGGACAAGGTGATCCCGCTCAGTGCCCTGGCAACGCTGACCCAGTGGAACCGCACCGCCCGGCAAGAGGTCATCGACGGCGCCGGCCACGGCCTCACCTATACCCACACGGATCAACTCGCCCGCGCGCTCAACCTCTGACCGTCCAGCGTTTCTTTGGGCCGAAAATACCTCCGGGG
>NZ_JARAMO010000234.1:0-32417 GCF_028807275.1 Mameliella sp. AT18 | reverse complement strand
CGACGCCGACGCCGACGCCGACGCCGACGAAGACCTCAATGAATTCCGACCCCGAGGTCGAGAAGAACGGCACATCCGCTTCGCCCGCAAGCGCCTTGGCCAGCAAGGTCTTGCCGGTGCCCGGCGGCCCCATCAGCAGCACCCCGTGCGGAACTTCGGCGCCGACACGCTGGAACCGCTCCGGCTCATGCAGGAACTCGACCAGTTCGGCCACTTCCCTCTTGGCCTGGTCCTGCCCCGCCACATCGGCGAAGGTCACGCGCGCCCTGACCTCGCTCGGCTTTGAAAACCGGCCGCTGAAAAGGTCGCCAAGACCACCCGCGCCCAACCCGCCGCCGATCTGGCGCAGCATGCACCGCTGGAACCAGAAATAGACGGCGAGGATCAGAACCCGCGGCAGTATATAGCTGAAAATGGATATGCCGCGTGGCGCTTCGGCGGTGATCTCGATGCCATGTTCCTCCAGCAGCGGCAGAAGCTCCGGGTCGCCCTGGCTGGGCGTGACCGCGCGGAACTGCTTTGGCTCCATGGTCGGGTCGCCGCGGACGGAGACAATGATCGCATGCTCTTCCAGAAGCGCCTGGGCAACCTGCCCCTCCCGGATCATGTCCTTGATGGCGCTGTAGGACGTGGTCTGAACCGTGGCAATCGACTGGGAAAAGAAGGAAGAGACCATGGCCGCAAACAAGAACGCCCAAAGGGCCACGAGAATCGGCAGTCTCAGCGCTTCGTCGTTCCCGGGATTTTCCGGCGGAGTTTCCGGCATGGGCGACCTCTCGTCGTGCAGCCCATCTTCGCAGCAAAGCCGGGCGATGGCTTTGACATCCGTCAATCGCAAACGTCATGCCACGCAGTGACGACCGGCCAACCGTGAGATTGGCGTGCTTTTCCATGCGCAGACGGGTCCGTCCCGGTCAGGGAACGAGCGCCGCAGCGCCAGACAAGATCCCTGAACGCAGGTCTGCAAGCGCGTCATTTGCGCGGGCCAGTGGATAGACGGTGGTTTCGGTGCATATTCCGGCCCGCACCGCAAGCGGAAAAAATTCCTCGCCGTCGGCGCGGGTCAGGTTGGCGACCGACCGGATGATCCGTTCCTGCCAGAGATCCGCGTAGGGAAAGGCCGGAATATCACTCATGTGGATACCGCCCGAAACCACGCTTCCGCCCTTTCGAACCGCCTTCAGCGCCACCGGTATTAAGGCGCCCACCGGCGCAAAAATCAAGGCGGCATCGAGTTCTTCCGGCGGCCTGTCGTCAGAGGATCCGGCCCAGACCGCGCCAAGGCGCAACGCGAAGTCGCGGGCCTTGTCATCGCCGGGTCGGGTAAAGGCATAGACCTGCTGGCCCTGCCAGGTACAAAGCTGGCAGAGAATATGCGCCGCCGCGCCGAAGCCATAGATCCCGATCCGGCGCGTCGGCCCCGCGAGCTTTAGGGTGCGATAGCCGATGAGCCCGGCACAGAGCAGCGGGGCCAGGGCAACCGGATCCGCATCCCCGGGAAGCGGAAACACGTAGGCCGCGTCGGCTACGCAGTATTCCGCGTAGCCGCCATTGCGGGTGTAGCCGGTGAATTCCGGCGCATCGCAGAGGTTTTCGCGATGCTCCCGGCAATAGCTGCACCTCCCGCAGGTCGCCCCCAGCCAGGGCACCCCGGCCCTCTGGCCAAGGGCGAAGGCGTGGACACCCGCGCCGATGGCGTCGATCCGCCCGACGATTTCGTGCCCGGGGATCAGCGGCAGGACAGGCTCGGTCAATTCGCCATCGACGATGTGCAGGTCGGTCCGGCAGACACCGCAGGCCTCGACCCTGAGCCGCACCTCGCCCGGTCCGGGTTCCGGAATCGGCAGCAGGCGTGGGAAGAGCGGCGCGTTCTGCCTTTCCAGAACCATGGCCTGCATGGTCGTCCGTTCGCTAGGCATCCATGTCCTCTCGCAGTCTGGTTGGCGCGGCTTGAACAGTCACAGCAACGCCTTGCCCGTGTCCGGATCGAACAGCTTGCATTTGTCCATGTCGACCCAAAACGCCATCCGCGTTCCCGCCGGGCGCGCCGCCGAAGGCCGGACACGGGCAATCATCTCGTTGCCTCCGATGGAGAACACTATCATCGTGTCCGGCCCGGTCGGTTCCACCACCTCGACTTCGCGCTCGAAGGAAAAGCCGGTCCCGTCCGGCCCGCCCTCGGTGATCGCCTCGGGCCGGACGCCCAGGACCACCCTGCGGTCTTGCCTTACCGACAACGCCGCCACTGACCGACCCGGCAAGGGAAACCGCAGACCATCGCCCGTTTCGACAAATACTATCTCGCCCTCGGACACCAACGCCCCGGTCAGCATGTTCATCGGCGGTGAGCCCATGAACCCCGCGACGAACAGGTCCACGGGCCGCTCGTAGACCGTCTCGGGATCGGCGAACTGGCGGATATGGCCGTTGTCCATCACCGCGATGCGCGTGGCCAGGGTCATCGCCTCGACCTGATCATGGGTCACATAGACCGCGGTCTTGCCCAGCCGCTGGTGCAGCTTCTTGATCTCCGTGCGCATCTCGATCCTCAGCTTGGCGTCGAGGTTCGACAATGGTTCGTCGAACAAGAACACCGAGGGTTGCCGCACCAGGGCCCGTCCCATCGCCACCCGCTGCCGCTGGCCGCCCGAAAGCTGGGCGGGTTTTCTGTCAAGCAGGCGGTCGATCTGAAGCATGTGGGCAAATTCGGACACCACCCTGTTCTGTTCGTCGCGTGGCACACCCCGGGTCTGCAGGCCGAAGGTGATGTTCTGTCGCACGCTCTTGGTCGGATAGAGGGCGTAGGACTGGAACACCATGGCAATATCCCGGTCGCGCGGGGGGACGTCATTCATCAGCCGACCGCCGATTCGGATGTCGCCCCCCGACAGCGTCTCAAGCCCGGCCACCAAGTTCAGAAGTGTCGATTTCCCGCAGCCCGACGGGCCGACCAACACGACGAATTCACCCGGCTCGATGGTCAGGTCGATCCCCTTGATTACTTCGGCCCCGCCGAAGGACTTGCGCACGTTTCCAAGCTCGATCCCGGCTGCCATGTCTATCCTTTCACCGCTCCGGCCGACAGACCGCGCACGAAATAGGCCCCGGCCACCACATAAACCAACAGCGTCGGCAACGCCGTGATGATCGCCGCAGCCATGTCGACGTTGTATTCCTTCACCCCGGTCGAGGTGTTGACGACGTTGTTCAAGGCAACCGTCACCGGGTTCGAGTCGCCGATGGTAAAGGCCACGCCGAACAAAAAGTCGTTCCAGACCTGGGTGAACTGCCAGATTACAGTGACCACGATGGCCGGCAGCGACATCGGCAGCACGATGCGGAAGAAGATGCCGAAAAAGCCAGCCCCGTCGATCCGCGCCGCCTGAACGATCCCGTCCGAGACGCCGATGAAGAAGTTGCGAAAGAACAGCGTCGTGAAGGCCAGGCCATAGACCGTATGCACAAGGATCAGCCCCGGCACGGTGCCGGCCAGTCCCAACTGCCCGAGGGTGCGGGCCATCGGCAAAAGCACCACCTGGAACGGGATGAAGGCTCCGAACAACATCATTGCAAAGATGATGTCCGCCCCGCGGAAGCGCCACTTGGTCAGGGCGTAGCCGTTCACCGCCCCCAGCAGGGTCGAGATCGCCACCGCCGGGACGGTCATCAACACCGAGTTCCAGACGTAAGGCTCAAGCCCGTTGCAACGCACGCCGACACAGGCCGATCCCCAAGCCTTGGCCCAGGCATCGAAGCGAATGGATTGCGGCAGGGCGAGCAACGTGCCCTGCCGGATCTCCTCCAGCGACTTCAGCGAGGTGGAGACCATCACCACCAGCGGGATCAGGTAGTAGACACAGAACAGCCCGAGCACCGCAAAGAGCATGACGCGTTGGGCGATGGCCCAACGTCCTTCGGCTCGCACGATGCCGGGGGCGTTGCGACGGCTCATCCGCGCGTCCCCCTCAATTCGGAATAGAGATAGGGCACGATGATCGCCACGATGGTCATCAGCATAATCACCGCACTGGCCGCGGCCACCCCCAGCTCGCTGCGTTGAAAGGCAAAGGCATACATGAAGGTCGCGGGCATGTCCGTGGCATAGCCCGGACCGCCGCCTGTCAGCGCCACGACGAGGTCGAAGCTCTTAATGGCAAGATGGGCCAGGATGATGACGGTGGACAGGAAGACGGGCCGCAGGATTGGCAGGATGATTGACGTGTAGGTGCGCATCAGACCTGCACCGTCGATGGCGGCGGCCTTCAGCACCTCGTCATCGACCGAGCGCAACCCGGCCAGGAACAAGGCCATGGCATAGCCCGAGGATTGCCAGACGGCGGCGATCACCACGGTGTAGATCGCCCGGTCGGGGTTCACCAACCAGTCGAAGGTGAAATCGGTCCATCCCGCTTCGCGCACCAGCCGTTCCAGCCCCAGCCCCGGATTGAGCAGCCATTTCCAGACCGTCCCTGTCACGATGAACGACAGCGCCATCGGGTAGAGGTAGATCGTGCGGATCACTCCCTCGGCGCGGACCCGTTGATCGAGCAGGATTGCCAAGAGGACCCCGATGGCCATGCTGATGCCGATGAAGAGCGCCGAGAAGATGCCGAGATTGGCAAGGGCCACCGACCATCGCGGCGTCGCCCAGAGCCGTTCGTATTGCTGAAGGCCGGTCAGATCGTAGTTCGGCATCACGCCCGACCGGGTGAACGAGATGTAGATCGTCCAGAGGATGAATCCGTAGACGAAGAACAGGCTGAGGGCAAAGAGAGGGGTGACCACCAGAACGGGCAAGCGCCGTTCGAGGGTCTGCAAGAGATGTCTGCTCATGGCCTGCTCCCGCCGCACTGCCCCGGCCTGCCCTTCCGCAGACCGGGGCGACAATCTTACATCGCCCGCTGTACCGCATCGGCAAGCTGAGCGGCGGCCTCTGCGGACCCCATGTCCGAATTGATGAACTGCGTGACCAGGTCCAGAAACTCGCCCCGGACAGAACGCGGGATCGCCATTTCATGCGCCATCGACGGCACCAGTGTTCCGGCGTCACGCGCCGCAAGCAGGTCCCCGTGCGAGCGTTGGGCACAGATGTCGAAGTCATCGAGCGCAACGTCGGTCCGCGCAGGGATCGAGCCCTTGGCCAGGTTGAAAGTCTTCTGGAACTCCGGCGACATGATAAGCGAGGCCAGGACCTTCTGACCCTTGATGTTCTCCTCCCCCGAGACATTGAAAAAGGTGAAACTGTCGGCGTTCAGGATATATCCTTGGCCGGGAGCCGGGGCACAGAGAAAGTCCTCTCCCGGGGTCATGCCTGCGGCCAGGAACTCGCCCTTGGCCCAGTCCCCCATGATCTGGAAACCGGCTTCGCCGCGCATGACCATGGCCGTGGCGAGATTCCAGTCGCGACCCGAGAAGTTCGGATCGACATAGCCGCGCAGCTTGCGGAGCTGGTCGAAGGCGGCGACCATCGTGTCACTGCGAAGCGCTGCATCATCGAGATCGACCAGCGCCTGACGATAGAAATCCGCCCCGCCGATCCCGAGAACGACCACCTCGAACACGGTCGCGTCCTGCCAGGGCTGACCGCCGTGGGCCAGCGGCGTGATCCCTGCGGCCATGAGCTTGTCGGCGGCGGCGTTGAATTCTTCCCAGGTGGTCGGCATCGCCTCGACACCCGCCGTCGCAAGCGCCTCGGGGCTGGCCCAGAGCCAATCCACCCGGTGGATATTGACCGGCGCGGCAACATACTTGCCGTCGAACTTCATGATGTCGGCCAGCACCGGCGGCAGCACGTCGTCCCAATGCTCGGCATCGGCCACGTCCTGAACGTCGCGCAAGGCGCCTTCGTTGGCCCATTCCTGGATGCCGGGGCCCTTGAGCTGAACCGCCGTCGGCGGGTTGCCCGCCACGACGCGGGCGCGCAGGGCGGTCATCGCGGCATCGCCGCCGCCGCCCGCGATCGGGCTGTCGACCCAGGTGCCGCCTTGCGCGTCAAAGGCGGATTTCAGTTCCCCCACGGCCTTTGCCTCGCCGCCCGAGGTCCACCAGTGCAGCACTTCCACCGTGCCGTCTGCATGGGCGGGCGCCGCCAATGCCGTCAGGGCCGCCAGGGCCATGGTTCTTGTCAAATGTCTCATGATGTGCTCCTCCACTCGCCCCGTGCCAGGCTCCGGGGATCCCAAAAGGCGCGGCGCGCGTCGGGGCCGCACTGGCCCGGACGCCGCTGCATCCTGACGCAAAGATACCGACCCGTGCGGAAGGCGCGTTGACGGCTGTCAACAGGCCTCGACCGAGGGCCGCTGACAGGTTGGACCGGGGCGCGCGCCGTGTATGACCGGCACCCTCCCCTCGGCAACCTCGTTCGCATCCGAGAGACACGCTTCAGGCATGGCTCTCATGACGTGAGGGACGCCGGTTCGCGTGACGGTCGAGAATTTCGGTCACGTCCCGGTCCGAGACCTGGTCGAAGATCCGGTAGTGTGCCCCGACAGCGATGAAAGGACGCGGCGTGTCGATGCAGATCAGGTCGTCGCAGTCCCTTGCGATCTCTGCGATGGCGTCCTGCGGCGCCACTGGGACCGCGACCAACAGGCGTGCGGGCCCGGCCTTGCGCACCAGGCGCAACGCGGCACGCATGGTGGCGCCGGTGGCGATCCCGTCATCGACGACCACCACTGTCTTGCCCGTGAGAGCGACCGGTACGCGGCCTTTCAGGTAAAGCTCCCGCCTTTTCCGGATGGTCTCAAGCTCGGGTTCGGCCAGGGTGCGAATATCGTCCTCGCCGAGCCCGGCCATGCGCGCAACGCCACTGTTGATCGTGAATTGCGGATCGCTGCCATCGGTCACCGCCGCCACGGCCAGTTCCGGCTGCCCTGGACAGCCGACCTTGCGCACCAAGGCGATGTCGAGAGGCGCTCCCAGGCCCTCGGCGATCACCTCGGCCACCGGCAGCCCGCCGCGCGGCAGGGCAAGGATCACGGTCTGGGCGGGGTCGAGTTCTGGCAGGTGGTCCAGCAGTTGCCGTCCTGCATCTTGCCGGTCTCGAAACATGGGACACCTCCTGTATCGGTCATGGTCTCGACCAATGCAATGGCGCGCCCGGCCGCCCTCCCGGCCGCGCTGCCGCAAAATCCGAACGACGCCGCTGCCGTCCATCTCGCGCTCCGAGGTTAGCATCGCGGGTTTCAAAGGCGATTGACGGCTGTCAACAGAGCGCGGCACGCCAACAAGCATGGAGAAAGAGGATTGTCTGCCGGCAATTCCGGAAGCTCCCCGGATGGTGAGATTTCATGCAGACCGTCTGGCCCGCGCTCGAATCATGCGGGTTTTACAGGATGGTCCAATCAGAGGAGAGGACATTCCATGCCTGGTAAAAGACAAAACAATATTTCTGCCAAAGGCTTTCTCACAGCGAGTACTGCGCTGCTTGTTCTGGCCTTGGCCGCGACTGCCCCGAACGCCACCTTGGCGCAGCAGGGCGGCGGCGGGGCCGGTGGCGGCGGGGCCGGGGCCAGTGGCAGCGGTGTGGACCGTGGGTCCAGCAGCCCCGACCAGACAATGAGCGGTATCTCCGGGGCATCACTGGCATAGGCGACTCGGACCGGGTCTACGTCGCGCCAACCTAAACGCCAGACCAGGGCCGCGCGGAAGGGGCCGTAACCCCCAAGGCAGCGCCCAGCGGCGGTGGCGGCGGAGGTGCAGGCGGCGGTGGCGGTGGCACCGCGGGTGGTCCGCCGACATCGACGGGCTCTGAAAAGGGTGACCTCTTCGGCGATCTTTGGGTCATTGACCGGGACGACAACGGCTTGCCGATCCTGACTGCAGATGGATTTGTCCAACCGCTCGACGCCGATGGCAATCCCATCCCCCTCGACGAAGAGGGCAAGCCGCTGGATGAAACCCTGACCGTCGAGGTGGAACTGGGCCGTCTGAACGTGGAGCGCGCCCCGTCTCGCGTCATCGACAGCCGGGCTGATGAAATCATCGACCTCCTGACCAGCGCAACGGAGATTTCGACCGATGCCGCCGGACGGCTGGTGCTGACCATCGACGACGCCGAAAAGACCATCGATGCCCCGCTGGACAACCTGCCGGTCTATTATGCCTTGCTGACGACCGGCAGTATTCCGGGGCTGACCCCCGATGATCTGGCCGGGACCGAGTACGATTTCCTTGTCGATGGCGCCTACACGTCCGCCAATCTGGCATTCTCGAGCGCGCTGCTTGCCGCGGCGACGGACAAGGAAGGTATCCGTCCGGTGCGACCGCTCTGACGGAGGGGGACTGCTGCCGATAGTGTCCATGGTCAATAATGGACATCTTGAGGCACTCCATGGCGGGAAGGAAAGGCCAGAAGAAGCGGTTCTGGTCTGACGAGGAGAAACGGTCTATCTGCAGTCAGACTCTGGTGCCGGGCGTTTCGGTTGCGCAAGTGGCGCGACGGTATTCGATGAATTCCAACCTGATCTTCACCTGGTTGCGGGACCCGCGCTATGCGCCCGGGCCGAAGGAAGAGAGCTGTGGGCCGGAGGACGGCGACGTATTCCTGCCGGTGGAGATTTCCGGTCCGGCGATTGACGGTCAAATGGTTGCGACGAGTGTGGCGACGGCCGGTTTGACCGATGGGGCCGTTCTGGCCAATCGGATCGACCTCACGCTTTCGGACGGTCGGAGGATCGTTGTCGAAGGACCGGCGGCGTTGTCGGCCGTGGTCAGGCTGGTCCAGGGACTGATAACTTGATCCCGGTGCCGAGCAACACGCGGGTCTGGCTGGCGGCTGGGGTCACGGACATGCGGCGGGGCTTCAACACGCTCGCTGCGCAAACGGAAAAGGTGCTGGCGGAGGACCCGTATTCGGGCCACCTGTTTGTGTTCCGCGGGCGCCGCGGTGATCTGTTGAAAATCATCTGGTGGGACGCGCAGGGCGCATGCCTGTTCTCGAAACGCCTCGAGCGCGGGCGCTTTGTCTGGCCTGCCGCCAAGGAGGGCAAAGTCAGCCTCCGCCCATCGCAATTGTCGATGCTCCTGGAGGGGATCGACTGGCGCATGCCGCAGAAGACGTGGCGGCCTCTTACGACCGGCAATTTGTCAGAGAATCCAGCGCCATAAGCTTCACTTGCACGCTGCGAAACGGTACTCTCCCGACAATGCTGGAGATGCCTCAAACCCTGCCATCCGATCCCGACGAACTCCGTGCCCTCACGGCACTGTTGCACGATCTGGCCAGGTCCCAGGCGCTGAGGATCGAGAAGCTCGAACATCAGCTGGCCGGTCATCGCAAGGCACGGTTCGGCTCGAATTCCGAAAGCCTCGATCAACTGGCATTCGACCTTCATGAGGACGCCGAAATCGCCGCGGCCGTGGCGGCTCAGGAGGAAGAGACCAGCCAGGCCGTTGACAAGGTCGATACCGGCAAGCGCAAGCACAGCCGTGCCCCGCTGCCTGACCACCTGGAACGGCAGTGTGAGGTTCTCTCGCCGGGCCAGACCTGCGCCGACTGCGGCGGGACCTTGCGGGCTCTTGGCGAGGATGTGACGCAAGAACTGGAATACATTCCGGGGCGGTTCGTCGTCCGCGAGATCGTGCGCCCGCGCATGGCCTGCAACTGCTGCGAAGCCTTTGCGCAGGCTCCACTGCCGAGCCGACCGATTGAGCGTGGGCGCGCCGGCCCGGGTCTGTTGGCGCACGTGTTGGTCGGCAAATATTGTGATCATTTGCCACTCTACCGGCAGTCTGAAGTCTACGCCCGCGAGAAGGTCGATCTGCACCGCTCGACGCTGACCGATTGCGTCGGGCGGTCGACGGCGCTCCTCGCGCCCCTGGCCGATCACATTGGCAAGCAGGTGCGGGCGGGGCCCGCACTCTTCGCCGACGATACCCCGGTAAAGATGCAGACCGGGGGCAAGACCGGCAAAGCCCAGACCGCGCGGATGTGGAGCTATGTCCGCGATGAACGGCCGTGGTGCGGCTAGGCTCCACCCTGTGCCTGGTACCAGTTCAGCGTGGATCGCAAAGGAAAACATCCCGCCGCGCATCTCGCGGGCTACAAGGGCATCGTGCATGCCGACGGGTTCACCGGCTTCAACGGGTTGTTCGGCGAGGGCTTGGCCAGCGAGCAGGCCTGCATGGTGCATGTCCGCCACAAGTTCGTCGATGTCTTCGAAAGAAACGGCTCCACCATCGCCCGGGAAACCATCGAACGCATCGCCGGGCTCTATGCCGTCGAAAAGGAGGCGCGGCACAAATCGCCGGACGAACGTGCCGCCCTGCGACAGACAAAGGCCAGGCCCATCTTCGACGAGTTGGAGATCTGGCTGAAGGACCAACTGCCAAAAATCTTGGGGAAAACCAAACTGGCCGAGGCCATCCGCTATGCCCTCAGCCGCATGCCGAAGGCACGCGCCTATCTCGAAGACGGCCGGTTGGAACTGGACAACAACATCTGTGAGCGGTCAATCCGGCCCCTGACTCTTGGGCGGAAAAATTATCTGTTCATGGGGTCCGAAGGCGGCGGCAAGGCTGCGGCCATCGCCTACACCCGCATCGAGACGGACCGCATGAACCGCGTCGATCCGGAAGCCTGGCTGACCTGGGTGCTGACCCACATTGCTGATCACAAAATCAACCGCATCGACGAACTCGCTCCCTGGAATTGGCAGCCAATCTGATTGTCAAAGGCGGTCACGCCGGACGGATACCAAGGAAGGCGTGTTCACCTCGGATGAAATCCGCCTATATTGATGCCTTTCTCGGGGTCAACACGACGACGGTCGGCGATGTGACCTATTCGGTGATCGATTATTCGACCTTTTCCTATGACCGGTCCGACACCTTCGAGGGGGTCACGGCCACGGTTCTTGTCGAACAGGCCGAAGGATCGTTCCTGCCCCAGAGCGTGGACATCTATGCCGTCTTCGACTCGGTGGATGCATCGGCATCGGGTAGCCTGGATGCTTATACTCTGGCCGCGGACGATGCCCGGTTGGTCATCGAGTTCATCCATGAGTATGCCGTGCCCGATTCGGCAGAATGACAAGATGCGCCGGGGCGGCTGTTGCCGCCCCGATTTTCCTGCCCGAGAATTCTTGATCTTCAGACCAGTCCGCTAGCCCCTCCCCTATCACCGGGACGTCGATGCGGCCTCAGTGCGCCATGAAGAGCGGCACGTTTACGAGGCCGGGCAAGACACGTGTCACCCCGCCAAGCAGCAATTCCCGAAACCAGGAATGACTGTAAGCGCCGCAAATCATGAAATCTGCCCCGGTTTCGACCTGGTGGCGGACCAGTGCCTCCGCATCGCTCAGACCGTCCGAGTCCACACGGGAGATAATCGGTGACAGCCCGTATCGCGCCAACATCACTGCAAGATCCTCGGACATCAGCATCTTGTCGGCGCCGCCGTCAACCAGCACAATATCCACGTCTCGCGATCCAACGCCGGCCAGCATGGGATACGCGCGTCGCACGGCCCTCAAAACCGAGGGGCCGCCATCCCAGCCGATCATCGCCCGCCGTGGCGCAAGTTTGGGCGCAACCGGACAGATCAGGACGGCGCCATCGCCGTTGAACAACGCGCCCTCGAAGGTGCTTTGCGGGACCTGATACAACGCGTCCCCGACCGGTTTGCCCAGGACCACCAGATCGATGTAACGAGCCTGCCGGCCGAACCTCAACGCCATGCCCGAAGGCGTCGCGACGAGGGGGAAGGCATCGCCCCGCACCCCTTCGATCTCCAGTCGCCTTGTCGCCTTGTCGGCGATTTCCCGTGCTTCGGACAATGCGCGGTCGCTGAGTTCGGCGCGGATTGGCAGATCACTCATCACGGCATAAGTTTCGACCGGCAGTTCGGGTTCGAACCCCAATGCTGCCACCCTCAGATGCGCGTCAAACTTTCGGGCGGCTTCAATGGCATGGCCAAACTGTTCTTCGCCGCTCGAAGAGCCGTCCAGATAGGTAAGAATTGACTTGACCGGCATCTCAATAAACCTCCTCGTTCCCTATGCTTCGCTGGCCCGAGCAACGAACCGACACGCAAGCTCTTTTCTGCACCCGAAGACGGGGGCCCCGGTTCTGTTCACGATGTGTCTCAATTTCTGGCGGAAAGCCTGTCGCCGGATTTCGGCAAGCAAGGCTGCAATACCCGGTTTCGGACATGCATTTTCTCCTCGAATGGTGATAAACCATTTCTGGAACGTCGGCCTCTCGCATTGACGAATGACAATGCGCAATTCGATACGATCCATCCCGCGCATCCGAACGTCTTCCGATCTCTTGACGTTTTTGATCAAGGCCGGTCTGTCGCGCGATAGCGCTGACGCCGAGGCCCTACCGCTTCAATTCCAAGATCATCACGATCTCCCTCAGTTCCACCACCTTGGCGCCCTTCCGTTGGCATCAGCAGGGGTAAATCCGGGCCGAACTTGGGAGATTTCATCCAGCACTCACAGTCGATCCCGACAGTGGCGTTCATCGGTATTGAACAACGCGATCAGGCGGTCTGAGGGCCCGGATTTCGCGGTGCAGGCCAGAAGCGTTCAGCCAGCAACCAGGCAATGATGGCGGTCGAAAGAGCCCTGAAAAGAGCACTGAGGTGTGCGTAGATCTTGCGGATGTTGTGACCGCAACCGCAAAGCACAGCGAATACCGTGTCGCCGGAGGCGCCTTTGGCCGGCATAGCGCTGCGCCTTGAAGCGCAGCGGATCAAGCCCGGCGATCAGCGTCAACGCGGGCTGCAGTCCTTCCAAAGCCTCGGGTGCCGCCATCACGGGCGACAACAAAGGGTTCTCGAGGTTTTCGGGCACACCGGCATAAAGCACGTTGAACGCATCAATGCGCCATGCGGGCATGATGCTGCGCGGGTCGAGCTTGTCCTCGGGCGGGGTGACCCCGTCGAGGAAGGGATAATCCAGAACCTGCCCACAGGGCCAGTGTCTGACATTAGGTGATTTGGGAAAGAAGCGCCTGTTCGCGACCGGAGGATGCGGGGGGCCTATCTTGCCTTGAGGAAATGCCGCCCAGTTCACGGCGAGCTAGGTCTTTCAGTAATCGACCTGTTCGAAACCGTAGCGGCCTTGGCTGTCCTCCCAATCGACGAAGACAGACCGAACCCAAAGGGTCGGACAATGCTCGCCATATCGCTCCAATCCCTGGAACGCCGGTGGCACAACGGGCCTGTTGATCAGCGACCAGCGAAACTGTCCCGTGGCGTCATAAGTGCCGTGCCTGACATGTTTGTAGCTGTTGCATTCGCCTGTTTCGCCACTCTCGTGCTGCCTGGCCTGGACATGGAAGACGTCGATCGAGCGGATGAAGTCAAACGCTTTGCCGCTCACGTCGATGTCGGCGCCTAAGCCCACGGCTTGGGCCGGGTGCAGAGTCTCCGGCTCAGGTGTGATGGACCACGGCCGCGTGCTTGAGATCTCGGCAATCCGCCGCAGGCGCAGGGCCGGATCTGGATCTTCCAGCGCAGCATGCATCGGGCAGCGCCAGATCTGCAATGGCGGCTCGACCGGCCAGGGCGTGATTCGGCGGATGAACTCGGCGCGCGCTTTCGCACAGGGAGCCGAAGCCGGCCATCCACCAGAGAGGCACAACAGGATGGCGCAGTCGATCGGATAGGTTTGTTCCTGCGCACGACCTTGCGTCCCGAAAACGAAGAGAACCGCAATGGTGACAAGTGTGCCGAGTCGGCTTGAGGCGTTGATCATAACAAGGCTCCAGAGGGTTCAAGGGCAATCACAAGACGCGACAATGGTATACTATTGTCGCAAGCAATTGAAACCCACTGCATGACACTAACCAGCGTCCTCCGCTGCCAACTTCGGCAGGGATATAAGAAATTCGATCACTTCGGCCGGTGTCGCGGACTTCACATGTGCCAGCTGCACGTCGCTTACCGGGGGATCGATGTACTTGGCTTCGTCCTGCGTGCCCGTCCAGAGAAAGGTCAGCTCGGCCGTGTTCCAAAGATAAACCGTGCCGATTTCGCGTGTCCGATCGGCACCAAACAACCGCGCAATGGCCGTCGCTTCCAATCTTTCCTTTGCGCCCATCTTGGTCATGCCAATTCTCGTGAGCAGGCCGGGCCACGAACGTTGCCTCCAGACTTTCCTGCCCGGGTTTGCACCGGACTTTTGTGCTCTTCCCGAGTACTTGCCCGACAAATCGCTTCTAAAATCCCCTCGGCAAGTAACCTGCCGCCAATTCGTTGCTCCAAAACTTCTGCTCCCGCTCACATCGGTTGATCAATACACGGAACGCGTTCTCCGAGCGTCGATCAACTCGTCTTATAGTTGTATTTTCAAGCCGGACTAAATCACGATACGATGTGAAATCTGGCGAAACAGAACGAAACGAACTCCGGTACGCACTTGATAAAGAATGGAAAACATTTTGTTCCTCCACCAGGTGACGGAAGGCCTTCAAGGAATTATTTCTACGCTTTAGTGACGCGGGTGCAGGTCGGCCGGTGGACAAGGACGGGTTTCCCACGGGACCATGGACTCCAGATCTCCTCGCTACCGCGATCTCACAAATCGATGCCAACCGAACCGGGGTGGATCTCCGCACGGTACAGCTTTGGTTTCAGGACACCGACAAGGGGGTCAGCTCCGAGAACATTCGCTGGCTGGCAAGGGTCTTCGGCTGCGACGATCCCGAAGCCACCAGCAAATGGCAGGCGGAACTGAGTGCGGCGCATGCGCGGCTGGTGGCCAAGAGGCGCGCGCGACGCAAGAGGCTGGAGTCCGGCGATACCCAAGGGCGCCCAGACAATTCGGCAAACGAAGCTCTGGAGAACAATGTTGCTCGCACTTCCGAACAACCACTCGATCGTGACATCGCGGGCTCAAAGGCAAAGCAACAGTTCAGACTGGCGAGGGCATCTGAAGTGATCTTCAGCCGTGGTTCACCACTGGATCTGCCGGCGACTGTATTCGCGGGCGCCGTCGCGCTCGGATTCACCTCGTTTTTTCTGGGCATTCACAGTGTCGCCTATAAAAGGCCGGACGGGCTGATCAAACAGGTCGGATTTCTGTGGGCCCCGAACTGGACATTCCTTTTCATGGTGTTCATGCCGCTTTTTTTCGTGTTCGTTGTCGAAATGCTGGCCTTCTGGAGAAACGGTGCCCGCTCAAGGCTCGCGAAGTTGATCGACCAGACGGCAAGCATTGACGCCTGGACGTGTAAGGTCGAAGCATCTTCGGTGACTTACTGGGTGGTTCTTATCATTTGCCTGCCATTTGCCGGTCTCTTTCAATGGATGGCAACGACTTTGCTCCCCCTGATACACGGTGACCGCGGCGATTATGCCATCGACTGGGGCGCCATTGCGATTGTGCATCCCGAGATCGTTTCGGTGCCGGCGTCGATCCTGTTCACCGGCCTCGCCTACCTTTACATGAGCCTGTGCTTTTTCCTGTTCTTCGCAGGGCTCTTCCTGGTCTACACCTTGGCCCATGACCTTTCGGATATCTGCGGTGCGGTAGACTATCGACAGAGTGCCGAACGCCATCGCGACACTGAGGAGATCCTTGTCAAGGTTCTGGGCGGAACATTTCGCTGCGCACTTCTGGGTGTCCTGGTCGCCATCTGCATGAAGCTACAGAGTGCCTATGTGACCACGAACGCCGAGAATATCCTCGACTGGCTGCGAGACGATCTGACGTCGGTCTTCAAAGCCGGTGATGCTTTGGGAGAGCAAATCGCCTATGTCAGGCCGACGCATTACAGCAGCCTGCTGGTCACTTTGGCCGCCTGTTTTGTTTTTCTGCATTGTGCCCTGTGTCTCAGGACGATCTGGCGGCACCAAGGGGACGAAACCCGATTCCGGGTTTGCGGCGTAATGGGTCTGATGTTGGCGGTCCTGGCCTTGCTCGTCGCTGGCTATTTGCTGATCGATGCGTTTTCCGGGTTTTCGATCTTGTTGGGCATCGGTCTGCTTCCCGCGATGTACGGCCTGGTTGATCCGACGTTTGGGTCAGGGAAAGCGGTGGATCAAGGAGGCAACCTCAGTGTTTCATAGCTGGCTCGATCGGTGGGACGAGCGCCGCGCGGCGCGAGGGGACGCGGTCAAGACAACCACCCGCTTCGCCCTGGGCGCGGACCTCGCCTTTCCGGGTGCGGGACGAGTCGAGAGCATCACGGAGTTCTGCGCACTGGCTGATCACGCTGTCGCGGATCCTGGCTATTTCGATGAGCCTACCGGGGCCGATCCGACGTTCGAGTTTGAAGACGACCGGCTCAGGTTTCGTTCCGGCATGTCCAGCGAGGTCGAAGAGAACAATACCGTCTGGGCGAAGGTAACCGACAGCGGATCGCGGGGTCAGGCGTTGGTGGTCTTCCACCATTGGAATGCGTCCGCAAGGTATCGTCAGATCGCAAGGTTTTTCGCGCGGCGCGGGATCACCGTTGTCGAAATCGCCCTGCCGTATCACTTCGAGCGCAGCCGGCCCGGTTCGCTATATGCCGACCACATGCTCAGCGCCAACCTCGGCCGAACCATCCAGTCGCTGCGGCAAGCCGTGTGGGATGGGCGCAAGCTCATCGGTTGGTTGCAGCGCGAGGGGTACGGCGAGATTTCCGTTCTCGGAATGAGCCTGGGGTCCTGGGTGGCGGGGCTTATCGCGGCCCACGAACCTGCGGTGTCGAAAGCGGCCCTCTTCCTGACTGCCGGCAGCCTGGCGGATATGGTCTGGACAGGTCGCGCGACACAGGCAATCCGCAAGAGTCTCGAGCCCGCGATAGACCAGGAAGATCTCCGACGGGCCTGGGGCCCTCTGGATCTGGAGAATTTCGCGCATCTCCTGGCACGCGACGATCTCGACCTTCACCTGGTGCTGGCCAGGAGAGACACGGTGGTTCTTCCGGACCAGTCCGAAAGATTGGTGCAAACCCTGAAGGACGCCGGTGCCAATCCCGGGATCCTGGAGCTGAATTGCGGGCATTATTCACTGTCGATGCCACCCTACATCCTTTGGGCCGGTTTGAGCACAGCCCGGTTGCTCAGGCATGGACGGTGACCCACTTGGGAGGAAACCGCGCCAGTGATCCGCAGCAACTGGCTTGATCACACGGATGGCCCCCTGCGGTTTTGATAAGCAAAGCTATAACAGCCGCACCTTGGAGAGGGGGTGAACAACGGTGTCGTAAGCCGTTAATTTTCTTGATTGGTACCGCCTCCCCGGTCTAATCGGGGTGTGAGCGAGAATCCGCTTGTCGCGCGGTTAATATATCTTGCGAGTCAAAACTATATGATTGTATGTCTGGGCTTCAACATCCTTGGCCCGGCCATTCGCCTTTAAGGGGAGCGTGATCCGGGTGATGGACCTAGAAAAAGAAGCACCGAATGTGGTCACCGAACCCAGATTCCGCGATCTGGTCGCCAGCGGCTATCGCGTCGAAGTTGTCTGCAAGGAGGACGCCTTCAAGAAGGGCCCCAACTGGCACGGGGTCTGGATTTTGCGGGCTGTCAGCGACGAAGGCGTCGAAAAACTCCTCGTCACTGCGCGGACCCGCACGTCGCGCAACGACATCAAGATCCGCGAGATCAGGACCGTCACCGGCGTCATCTCCTTCCTGCAGGGCATCGGGTTCTCCCATGCCGACATCCCGCTCGAGGAAGGCAAGCGGACGGTTCAGAAGCTTTCCGGCGAGGAGATCGCTGCCAGCAGGGGTTAGCGTCCTTCTTCTCTCCTTCCTGAGCTTTCCGGTATCCGGCGAAATGGTGCTGGTGATGGGAAGCGATGGATCGCTCTCACCGTCGCGCGCACAATCCAGTTTTGCCCGCACCTACAATGACGGGATTGGCCAAGGATCCGCTTCGGACGGGCTGCACATCTTTGGTGGCGACGGCAGTTCTGCAGAGGATGAGGCGTCGCGGATCGCGGCGGTGGCACCTCGAGCGCCGGCGCCCGGTCCCGACATTCTGGCCGCCATCGAAAGCACTGGGCTGCGCTACGCCGGTCACCCCGGCCTTCGAACAGCCGGCCTGACTGTCACCGACTGGCTGAACCTCTATCGGGCCAATATCGAGGTCGAGAGCGCCTACGACCCGAGCGCCGTCTCCCATGCCGGGGCGATCGGGCTCGGACAACTCATGCCCGATACGGCTCGCGCGCTCGGCGTCGATCCCCATGACGTGCGGCAGAACCTCGACGGATCGGCCCGCTACCTCGCCCAGATGCTGGCCGAGTTCGGTGACATACGCCTTGCGCTCGCCGCCTACAACGCCGGGCCGGACGCCCTGCGCGAACATCGCGGCATTCCTCCGTTTCGAGAAACCCATTCCCACATCCAGCGGGTGCTGGCCGTCTTCAATCGGCTGGAAGGAGAGACTTCATGAAAAACCCTGTCGCAACCATTGTCCTGTCCGCCACGTTTATCGTGGTCATTGCCGAGCCGGCACTCGCGCAAAGCATCGACCTCTCCCCGATCCAGAGCCTCCTGCAGGGGATCGTGGATGCCCTGACCGGTCCACTGGGCGTCGTTCTCGCCACCCTTGCCGTCCTCGGGGTCTTCATCAGCTGGTTCATGAACATCATCGATCTGCGCCAGGCGCTCTGGGTGCTGGTGGGCATCGCGGGTGTGGCCGCAGCGCCAACAATCGTTGCCGCCGTGTTTGGAGCCTAGGGAAACGACGCCATGGCAGAGCGATCCCCCCTCTTCCTGGGCCTTGTGCGCCCGCCGAAACTCCTCGGCCTGCCGATCATGTACGCCATGGTCTGGCTCTTCGGCTCGGTGCTCCTGTTCGTCTGGGCGCAGAACATGCTCGTGCTGGGTGTCGCGGCAGTGCTTTATCCCGTGCTTTGGAAAGCGGCAGACTGGGACCCGCGTTTCATCGACGTGATGATGACGGCGCTCCAGGAAACCCCGCCGACGCGGAACCGGGCCATCCACGGGGGCGACAGCTATGCGCCATAATCAAGCCCTGGACGAGACCTATGATGAGCGCACCCTTCTGCCAGACTGGTCTGCCCGGGAAAAACACCTCGCGCATATGCTGCCCTATGTCAGCCTCGTCGATGACCATACGGTCCGGACACGGGTCAACGAGCTCTTCCAGTGTGTCCGCCTCGGCGGCGTGAACAGTTACACTGCCGACGACGCCTATCTCGACAAGATGACCGCCCTCTTCGCCCGGATCATCGCGCAACTCGGGCCCGAGTTCAGCTACTATGTCCACAAGGTCTCGAAGTCGATCACGCCGGAGCTGCTCCCGGTCCGGGGGGACGGTTTTGCAGCGGCGGTGGATGAGGCCTGGCGTTCGAGGCTGGGATCGGCGGGTCTTCGCGACAAGACCCTGACGCTCACCATCATTCATCGCCCGCCGCCGAAGAGTTTCCTCGGCTTCGTGAACCGAAGCGCGCCGGAGCGGTTCAAGGAAGAAACGGCCAAGAGGGTCCGACGCCTCAAGGACGCGGTCAGGGTTCTCACCTCCGGTCTCGCCGAACTCAAACCCCGTCTGCTCTCGGCCGCCTCAGGCGAACTCGTCGGCTTCCTGGGCGCGCTTAACACCGGCCGCGAACTGCCGCTCTACCCGGCAAACCGTTACGGCTTTCTCGCCGCCAACGTCGCCAACACCCGCGTGACCTTTCGCGAGGATCACTTCGAACTCTCGGGCGGCGTGGTTGGTCACCGCTTCGGCAAGAGCTTCACCATCGGTGAATATTCCGAAGCTACCACCTGCACCATGTTCGACATGCTGAACCTTCCGGTCGACATGATCGTCACGCATTCCTTCACGCCGATCAATTCGAACCTGATGGCGGGCCGGATCAAGCGCCAGAAGCGCCAGATGCAGGCCTCCCAGGATGCCGCGCTCTCGCTCCTCGAGGCGCTCGACATCGCCCATGACGATCTCGAGGCCAAACGCCAGAGTTTCGGTGAGCACCACATGGTCGTGACCGTTTTCGGCGACAGTCTCGACGAGCTGCAGACCCTCGGGGCCGAGATCGTGAATGCCGCCGCGGCCGAGGGCGTGAAGATGATCGGCGAGCGGATGGCGGCGAAGTCGCATTATTTCAGCCAGCACCCGGGCAATCAGCCGAAGCGCGTCCGCGCCAGTGCCGTCACCAACCGCAACTTCGCGGATTTCGCGGCGCTGCATCGCACACAGCTCGGGAAAGAGAAACACCAGCTGCCCTGGGGGCAGGAGATCACGCTCTTCCCGACGCCCGAACAGAGCGGCTACCGCTTCTCCTATCATGAGCAGGGCGCGCCTTCGAGCGAACCTACCGGCGGGCACACGCTCATTCTGGGCCGCCCAGGTTCCGGCAAATCCGTCCTCTCCGCCTTCCTGATGACGCAGGCCCGGCGCGTCGGGGCGCGCATCTTCGTCTTCGACTACCGGCTCGGCATGGAGATGGCGGTGCGCGCCAATGGCGGGCGCTACGCCTCGATCAGGGCCGGACAGGCGACCGGTCTCAACCCGCTCTGGACCGAGATTGACGCCCGCGGCACGGCCTGGCTCTCGGACTGGCTGGCCTCGCTCCTTCACCGGTCTGACAAACCCCTCACGCCGGCCCAGACCAACCGCATCCAGGAGGTGGTCCGCCAGAACGCCACCGCAACCGACCCCGCCTTGCGGAACTGGCGCGATTTCGCCTCGCTCTTCGTCTCCACGGACGACAATGGTGACCTGCACCAGCGTCTCCTCGAATGGACCGAGGACGGCCGCTATGGCTGGATCTTCGGGCAGAGCCTCGAGGACACCTTCTCGCTCGAAGGCGATGTCGTCGGCTTCGATCTGACCGGCATCCTCGACAGCGAAAGCGAGCGGGAGCGCATGGCAGTCCTCTCCTATCTCTTCCGCCGGATCGAGCGGGAAATCGAGGACCGCCGGCCCACGATCATCGTCATCGACGAGGCCTGGAAAGCGCTCGACAACGCCTATTTCGCAGAACGGCTGTCGAACTGGCTTGTGACCGCACGGAAACAGAACACGGTCGCGGTGATGATGACGCAGTACGCGAGCCAGCTCGAGCGCACGCGGACAGGCAAGACCATTGTCGAGGCGGTGCCAACGCAGATCCTGCTCCCGAACATGCGCGCGCAGCCTGGCGATTACGCGATGCTGAATCTCAGCGAAAAGGAACTCGACGTGCTCCTGAACACAGGCAGCGACAGCCGACTCGCGCTCATCCGCGACGACAGCGGTTCGGTGGTGGTCGATGCCGACCTCTCGGCGCTCGGCCCCCTCCTCACCATCCTGGGCGGCATGGAGAAGGGCGAGGCCCTCGTCGGGGAAGATTTCCGCAGCCGCCCGGATTTCTGGAGGCTCTCATGACCCGCATCGCTCTTCTCTTCGCAATGCTCTGTGCCCTGGCGTCTTGCGCGCAGTATCGGGAACCGGAGGCCAACTGCTTCGCCTTCCGCGCCTCCCACGGCCAAGCCGAGCCGGAATGCACCTTCACACCCCTCCAAGCCCCGGAGGACGGCGTTGAGATCTAGGCCCGCTCATATCCTCCTGGCAGCCCTTCTGCCCGCAACCGCCCTGGCCCAGGGCGTGCCCGTCAACGATTCCGGATTGACGGTACGCGAAATCGTCGAGACGGGCGATCGGGATGCCGACCTCGCCCTGCAGCGCGACAAACTCACCACCCGTGAACTTCTGGCCGAGATCGAGCGGAAACAGCTCGCGGTGTTGCGCGACATCCTCCACGCGCAGACAAGTTTCGACGGTGCGGACCTGTCGAATATGGTCGACGATCTCGAGAGGGGTGGCGGCGATCCGGACCGGTCCGTCGCGGCGGTCTACGGCCTGGGCGATTTCGATCCCAATCCGGGCGGCACCCAGATGTTCGGGGACGCGGCAGAGACCATCGAGCAATTGATCATCCGGGTTGCCCAGGAGACCGCGGGCCTCGCAGGCGTCGGCCGCGCGGGTCTGTCGGTCGTACAATGGCGGGCCCTCCTGCAGGCGTTGATCTGGCAGGAAAGCCGCTTTTCCATCGGGGCACGATCTCCCGTCGGGGCCTTCGGTCTTACCCAGATCATGCCGGGCACCGCCAGCGACCTCGGCATCAATCCCGAATATTACGACAGCCCCTATCTGCAAGTGACGGGCGGGGCGCGCTATCTCGCGGCGCAGCTCGCCACCTTCGATGGCCATATCATCAACGCGCTCGCGGCCTATAACGCGGGTCCGGGCCGGGTGTTCGAGTATGGCGGCGTGCCGCCTTTCAAGGAGACCCGGCACTACGTCACGGTCATCCCTGAACGCTACAATCTCTACCTCGCCCGGATCGGCGGCATTGAAGCCCTCGGCACGATCGATCCCACGCTCTTCGCCAATGCCCACCTGTCGCTCACCGGCCACGGCGCGGCAGTTTACGGCAACAACTCCCCTGCCGCGATCCGACAGGCGGCACAGCGCATCCATGACATTGTCATCCGGATTGGCGCGACCCGGGACATCCAGGAGAGCATGGCGCTCAACACCTATGCCCGGGCCGAACTGGTCCGCCTGATGGCCGTGCGCATTCGCCTCAAGGCCGCACGGACCCAGCCACTGAGCGCCGGCCAACTGGCCCAGGCGGCAGCACGCCTGGCCGAGAACGAATTCATGGATTTCACTTTGGAGGATCTGGAATGATGCCCGGCAGATTTGTCATTGCAACACCGCTCAGCACACTGGCCCTTGCCAGCGCCCTGGCACTCAGCCTGCCAATCCTGACCCTCACCCAGGCAAAGGCCCAGGGCGTGCCGGTCATCGACGCCCGGAACATCGCCCAGAACATCCAGCAACTCCGGCAGATGATCGAGGACGAGATCCTGCAGAACAAGCAACTCACCCAACTGCGCGAACAACTTGGCCTACTCACGGATCAGCTCGCGGAGCTGCAGCGGACCTATGAGGCGCTGACGCGCCTCGCCGAACTCCCGGAAATCATCCAAACCCAGATGGAGGACGAGTTGAACGGCCTCCTCGACCAGGAATTCGGCGACATCCTGGCAACCATCGAGGCGATCAAGACCGGGGATTTCTCCGGCCTCACCGGATCCGGCGCCGAGGCAATCGAACCCCAGATGGACCGGGTTCTGGCCGACCTCGGGTTTGACGAGGACACGCTCGCCGAAATGGCCCGCAGCGGCAATCCCGGCGCCGCGCGAACAGCAACCCGGGCCGCGACAGGCGCTCTCCTCTCTGCCGCGGCCCAGAACAGCTACGACGATGCCGGGCAATCCCTCAAGCGCATCGACCGGCTGGTCGGACTCATCGACGACATGGATGAGTTGAAAGAGAGCGTCGATCTCAACACCCGCGTGACGGCGGAGCTTGCCATCGCGCTCGTGGCCATGTGGCAGCTCGAAGCGATCCAGACCGTGGGTGACGGCACCGGTGGTGTCATCACTGCCGCGACCATCGCCGAGGAACAGCGATTCATGGAGTTCACTCTCCCGGAACTGAATGCGGACTGAGGACTGATTGTTGGACGAAGAAACGGCCATCATCGAGGAGGAACTGGTCTACGGCGCACTGAGACGGGAACGGCTCTGGCAGCGCCTGGGGCTCCTTGGCCTGATTTTCGGCATCCTGGGCAGTTTGAGCGCGGCGGCCGTGGCCATCCTCGATGTCGATCCCCCGCCCGTCGTTGTCCCTTACGATCCCGAGACCGGCTTCGCCCTGCCCGAAGCCTCGGTCGGCGCTACCACCGTCACCGAGAACCGAGCGATTATCGAAGCGGAGGTCTTCCGATACGTGACCGACCGCGAGATCTATAACCAAATCGACAACGACCTGCGTATTCGCAGCGTCTTGCGCCGCTCCGACGGAGCGGCCCAGGCCTCGCTCCGCCAGATCTGGAACTCGGCAAACGCCGACTATCCACCGACGGTCTACGGACCGAATGCCCGGCTCGATGTCGAAATCCTCAGCATCAACCGGATCGGGGCAAACCGGGCGTCCGTGCGACTGCGCAAGCGCCTGACCTCGATCCAGGGCGTTCAGGCGGGGCTGTTCACCGCGACGCTCCTCTTCGAATTCCGCCCCGAGGAGAGGCGGTCCATCGACGAGGTCTGGACCAACCCGTTCGGCTTCACGGTAGTCGAATATTCGATCCGCTCCGACAGATTGGAGAATTAGGTTTGCGCGTCTTGTCCTTCATCTATGTGTGTCTTGCCTTGGCGCCCACCCTCGCGTCTGCCGAGGCTATCCCGCGTGGCGGCCCGAACGACAGCCGCGTCCGGATCGCCACCTACCAGGAGGGCCAGGTCTACCGCCTCAGCATCTCGCTCACCCATGTCACGACCATCGAGTTTGGCGAGGGCGAAAGCATCCGGTCGATCATCGCCGGTGACACGGAAGGGTTCGAGATCGACGGCGTGCCGGGCGGCCGCGCCTTCGCGATCAAACCCCTCGCTGGCGACCTCCGTACCAATGTCACCGTCTACACCAATCGACGGAGCTATTACTTCGACGTCAGCGAGGTCTCGAATCCGACCTTCTACGTGGTCCAGTTCCGTTACCCGCAGAACAACCGACGTCCGGCAAACGCCATCGCACGCGCGGCGCCGAACACCAATTACGGCGCCAGCGCGCGGACCGAGTTCACCCCGACGAGAGTCTGGGATGATGGCACCTTCACCTATTTCGCCTTCCCGCGAAACGCACCGGTCCCGGCAATTTTTCGCTATGCGAAAGGGCGTGAGCGCACGGTGAACACCGGTGCGATCGAGGGGGGTGTGATCCGCGTCTCGGGCGTCAATCGTCAATGGGTGCTGCGACTGGGCGAAGAGGTTGTCTGCATCGAGGCGACGCCGCCCCGGGGAAGCCCCTCATGAGCGACAACCCGAACCCAGATCTCGAAAGACGTCTTGCCGCCCTCGAACAGCGCGGCAAGCACCGAGGCGCACCCCCGATACGGCGCTCCCGACTGCTCGCCGTTCTGATGTTGGGCCTCATCATTGCCGGCGGCCTGGTGCTCTTTCTGTTCACGCCGCCGGAAAAAGAACCTGCGCTGCCGACGGCGACGCCCGACGAATTCCAGCTCGAAGGCGACGGTTTCGGCGGCATTGATCCCTTCGTCCCGCCCCCTGCCCCCGAACCGGAAATCGTGCTTGTCGAGCCTGCCCCCACCGAACCCAATGCAGAACTCCTCGCACAAATAGAGGCGTTGCAGGCGCAGATCGACGAATTGAAAAACGCGCCGAAACCGGTGGTCGCGGGTGGCGATGCCGCAGCCAAGGCGATCGACGGTCTGACAGCGCAAATCGCAGCACTGAGGGAGGCGTCCGACAAGGCCCAGAAGCTGTTTCAAGAGGAACTTGCCGCGCGGGACCGCGAACTCCAGGAGCTGCGGATGGACCTGGACCTTGCGCTGCTCGAAGTCAACAAACCGTCGCCCGCCCCAATCGGGCCCACCGAAGAAGAGCTTCGCTTCCGCGAAGAGGAACGGCGCCGAATTGAGGAAGAAGAGCGGCGACTGGCGGAGCTCAAACGCCGGGCCGAAGAGGAACGTGCGTTTCAGGAACGCCGGATCGCTTCACCAGTGATCGCTTTCGGTAGCTCGGGCGGTGCCATCGCAGGTGAGACAGACCTCTCGGAACGTAGATTGGGCGAGGTGACGGATTTCGTTCTGAACGGCGCGCTGCCGAGCACGGTCACCCAGGCCGAGGTGATCGCCAACCCCTCGAACACCGTCATCCAGGGCACGATGATCCAGGCCGTGATGGAGACCGCCCTCGACAGCTCGCTCCCCGGCCAGACGCGCGCCATCATCTCCGAGGATGTCTTCAGCTATGATGGTTCGCGCCTCCTGATCCCGCGCGGGTCACGCCTCATCGGCCGTTATCGCTCCGGCATCGAAATCGCGCAGCGCCGGGTGACCATTGCCTGGGACAGGATAATCCTGCCGGATAGCCAGACTGTACAGATCAGCTCGTTCGGGGGCGACGAACTCGGGCGTTCCGGGGTCACTGGCTTCGTCGACACCCGTTTCGACGAACGCTTCGGTTCCGCCGCGCTGATATCCATCATCTCGGCCGCGCCTGGCGCGGCATCAGCGCAAGTCGACGACAAGACGACCGGAGACGTTCTCAAGGATGTGGGCGACGATCTGGCAAGCGCCACCGATTCCGTGATCGGCGATTACCTCTCCATCGGTCCGGTCCTCTATGTCGACCAGGGCGCGCGGGTCACTGTCATGGTCGATCGCGATCTGGAGATCTTCTGAAATGACCCTCTCCTATCTCCAGGCCTCGCTCGACAAGCTTAAGGATGCCACGCGCGACGATGTGATCGAGATCTGCATCAACCCGGATGGCACCTGCTGGGGCGAGTTCCAGGGCGATCACTTCATGCGGGCGCTGGACCAGCGCCTGAGTGTCACCGAGCTGCGTGATCTCGGGAACCAGATCGCCTCCTCCGCAAATACGACGATGAGCAGGGACAAGCCCATCGTCTCGGTCTCGATCGCCTATCGCGACCGGCCCATCCGCGCCCAGGTCGTCACCCCGCCCGCGGTCCTCTCGGGCATGTCGATCTCGCTGCGGTTCTTCTCGAACCTTCCGCTCGACCGGATCGAACTCCGCTTCCTCTACGGCGAGGAGCGCAGGCTCGAAGAGCTGCGCCAGGTGAAAAACCGCGCGCTGCGCGAGGTCGTCGCCGCCGGTGACATCTACGCGGCCATCCGCTTCTGCGTTGAGAACAAGCTCAACATGATCGTCTCCGGCGGCACCTCGACCGGCAAGACCGTCGCGGCGCGCAAGATCCTCTCCTACGTTCCCGACGAAGAACGTATCGTCACCATCGAAGAGGCGGCGGAACTGCTGCCCGCCCAGCCCAATGCCGTCACATTAATCACCAACCGGGACGCGGAGTTCCAGTCCGCCGATGTGCTTCTGACCGCGACGCTCCGCATGCGGCCCGACCGCATCATCCTCGGCGAGGTGCGCGGCAAGGAGGCCATGACCTTCCTCGAGGCGATCAACACCGGTCATGGCGGCTCGATGACCACCCTTCACGCCGAGACCCCGCAACTCGCCGTCCAGCGTCTCGCCATCGCCGCGCTCAAGACCGAGATCCCCATGACCCACCAGGACATGGTCCAGTACATCGAAAGCTCGATCGACGTGATCATCCAGGCCGGGCGCGAGGACGGCCAACGCGGCATCACCGAATTCTATCTTCCCGGAACCGGAATGCAGGAAAGGCATGACCCATGAAGCGGTTTGAGTACGACATCCTGTTCTGCAAGGTGAAGAAGCAGAAGGACTATGAAGATATGCGGCGCGCCCTGAACGAGCGGGGTGCCGAAGGCTGGGAAGTGATCTCCGCCGAGGCGGGCGACTATGGCTATACCGCGTTCCTCAAGCGTGAGGTCGCGGATCGGTCGGCGGAGACGGGAACATGAAACGCGCCGCCGCTCTCGTCTGTTCATTCCTTCTCTTGTCGGGCACCATCGCATCGGCCGAGCGCGACCTGGTCCCGACGCTCGACAATCAACCCGATGTCTGCCCCGATCGGCCGCCCGAGCCGGAGTGGATGCGAATCACCGAGGCGCGCGACGCCTACAAGCGGCTCCTGGTCCAGCAAATTTACCGGTTTCAGAGCATGGGACGCATCGTCAACGCGCAGAGCTGTGCATGCGCCACCCGGTATCCGTCCTGGGAGGCCGCAGAGGCGGTCTATTTTGATCGCTATTCCTCAGCAGACTATTGGGGCGTGGTCGAGGCGACGTCAGACTTTCGGCGGCAGGCGAACGAGCTTCGGAAGCAGGCCATGCCGATCTGCGAAGCGGCCGACAACTGGTAGCGGGTCATGAGCGTCGTCGCGTATTTCGTGGAAACGGCCGAAGGCTATCTGGACTCGGCGGCCGAAACCCAGTTCGGGGCCGTGGCCGCCACGGTCGGAACGATGCTGGTTCTCGGAACGACGCTCGTGGTCATCCTCGTCTGCCTCAACATGATCTACCAATACCGATCCATGGATGGCCGGACCGCCTTCTGGCTCGCCGTGAAAATCGGCCTTATCGGCATATTCGCGACCAACTGGGTCCAGTTCAACGCCCTCGCATCCGCCATCCTAAACGGGATAGACAGCATCGCCGGATCGCTGGTCGCATCGGTCGGCGGCGGGACGCCAGGGCCTTCGGGGACCTTCGCCGAAGAGTTCGACCAGCTCATCGCGGCGCTCGGAGACTACCTGAACGCAGCGGGGTCCGAGCTGAACTGGATGGCCGGCGCGCTTCTCGACACGCTCGGCGTTCTCCTGCTCTCGATCCTCGGAGGGCTGGCGGCCTTCATCATCGTCGCCTCCAGGCTCATGATCACGCTACTGATTGGGATCGCGCCGGTGATGATCTTCCTGACCCTCTTCGAGGTGACCAAGGATTATTTCGCGCGCTGGCTCTCCGCCCTGATCTCCTTCGCAATCTACCCCATCGTCATCGCCGGCGTGTTCGCGACAATCACAGGCGTCTCTCGCGCGCTGCTCGCCGAACTCGGTGACCCGGAGGGGGCTTCGAACATCGGCGCCCTCCTGCCCTTCTTCATGATGGTGCTCATGGCCAAGGGGTTCATCTTCGCGACGCCCTTCATCGTCCGGTCGGTCTCCGGAAACATCATGATGCCCGCGCTTTCAGCGGGCATTGGTGGGGGCTATGCTTTCGCGCGGGGCCTGGCAGGCAGCCAGCAGGTTTACAACCGATACGCCATCGGCGGCGCGACAGGCGCCGAGTATGCCGCGCTTCGGGCTCGGCAGTTTATTGGCGCCCAAGCGCTCCCGACCCGCCCTAACGCCGCAGGTGGCGCGCCGGTGGCACCTTCCGGCGGCTCTTCCGGCGCTGGAGCCCGCATGCTTGCGCAATTGGCCCGTCTGAACAGGCTGGGAAAGCGATAACCATGAACGATCTGACAACTCCGCACGTCCATCTCCCGTATCCCGCCGGATTGCACAGTTACAGGGCGCGCTGAGGTGCCCCAAGCCGGTTTCAGAACAAACCAGGGCAAGTTTCGCCTTACTTTGTGCCTCCCATCGCGCGGAATGATCGCCGGCCCTTGCATTGACAAACGGCAGCAAGTTCTTATATCGATGCCAAATGCCAGGTGGAGGCTAAGATGCCTGAACTCAGACGGATTGAACCTCACGCCGCCGCGCCCGCGCCGCGATTCTCCGACGAGGAGGTTCAGGCCATGCAGCGCGCTTTTATCAAGCTTGCCGAGCTTTGGGGGCTGACCGACGAGCAGGCTGCCGTTCTGATGGGCGACATTTCCATGCGGACGTTCCGGCGCTGGAAAGCCGGGGAGCTTGGCCGTGCCGGGATCGATACGGCCGCGCGCCTGTCGAACATCATGGGGATCCACAAGGCGCTTCGGCTGCTCTTCAAGGATCCGGCACGAGGCTATGGCTGGATCAAGCGACCCAATACGGCATTCGGTGGCGCGACGGCTCTGGACGTCATGCTCGGCGGGCAGATCACCGACATCATGCGGGTCAGGCGTTACCTCGATGCAATGCGGGGGCCATGGTGACAGCGCCCGAGATCAGGGTCACCTGGGACAGGTGCTATCGCCTGATAAACTCTGCCCACCCACCAATCGATCTTTTCGAAGACATCGCGGACCCGGCGGACTGGTTGCTCCTCGGCTCGGGGGAAAGCAAGACCAATCCCAGACTTGCCCAAACGATTGGAAATCTGGATCTCGTCCCGGAAGAGCGCCGCGTCGGAGGACCGGGGGCGTCCTATCTGATGGCGCCATTCGTACATGTGACCCCAGATCATCAGGGGCGGTTCCACGACGGCACCTTTGGCGCATTCTATGGGGCGGACGGTTTCGAAACGGCGCTCTTCGAGACCGTCCATCACACCCAGCTGTTTTGTGCCGCGACCGAAGAAGCGCCGGGATGGATCGCGGACAAGCGCGAGCTGATCGGCAAGCTCGACGCCGTCCTCATCGATGTCAGTACAGGGTTTGACGACCTGCTCGACCCACTCGATTACGGGCGCTCACAGACCTTTGCTCGAGAGCGGCGAGCCGATGGCGCGAACGGTATCGTCTATCCGTCCGTCCGCAATCCTGGCGGCATTTGTTTCGCTGCCTTTCATCCGGATGTTGTCTCTGCCCCTGTGCAAGGACGTCACATCACCTATCATTGGGACGGCGCGAAGATCGACATGTTCAAGGACCTGGGCGACGGATCGGTCTACGCGATCTCAACCTAATCGCCCGGAACTGTAATCCATATCATTTTCCAGAGCAGTCCCTGGAGGTGATGCGAAGGTGGACCGGATTGCGGAAGAGGTTGTGCTGAGTGACGAGGAGCATTGCAGGACAAGGGGATACGCGCCTGGCCAAGGAGGTCGATGAGTTCACCTTTGAGGACACACCGGTGTACGAGACGCTGGTGCGGGATCTTGCCACCGGTGACTTCATCGACCAACAGCGCAACGTTGTGCTCATCGGCGGCACCGGAACCGGCAAGTCACATCTCGCGGTGAGCATCGCGCGATCCTGCATCAGGCGCGGCAAGCGCGGTCGGTTCTTCAACGTGGTCGACCTCGTGAACAAACTGGATGCCGAGGCGCGTGCTGACCGCCAGGGCCGCGCTGCCAATCTCCTCTGCCGCCTCGACTTCCTGATCCTTGATGAACTGCGCTATCTGCCGTTCGCGCAGACCGGTGGACAGCTCCTGCTCCACCTCATCAGCCGCCTATACGAGCGAACCTCCGTCATCGTCACGACCAACCTCGACTTCGGCGATGCCAAGATGACGACCGCACTCCTTGATCGCCTCACGCATCACTGTGACATCGTCGAAACCGGAAACGAGAGCTGGCGCTTCAAGACCCGCGCATAGCCGAAACACCACTGGCCCGACGCGGCTGCGCTGTGTCGTGGCTACACCGCATCGGGCCAGCTTCCGCGGTGCCAAAAGGGGTCAATTTTGGGCTCTGTCGCGCCTTTGGTGCAGTTGAGTTGCCAGAACGCTATATCTCGGCGAACTTAATGGAGGTTGCCGATGGGTTCATGGTTTTCGCGACGAGATTTTCTACCGGCAGGGTTGAAGGCCGACCAGGTTGAGCTTGATGGCAACAGGATCCGGGTCCACGCCCGTTCCCTGAATGCCTCGGCAGCATGTCCCCGCTGCGGCACGGTCTCTCGTCATGTCCACAGCAAGTATTGGCGTCGGCCAGCCGATCTCCCCGCCCATGGCCGAGAAGTTGAACTGGTGCTGCTGGTTCGTCGATTTCGTTGCCGCGCTGTAAGTTGCCCAACGAAGATTTTTTCAAAACGGTTCCCGCCTGATGTCACGCGGCCACATGCGCGCCGGACGTCACGCTTGCAGGAACTGGTGCGTCACATCGGCATTGCTCTCGGTGGGCGCCCCGCGCAGGCGCTTGCCGGACGGCTTTTACTGCCGGTGAGCAAAGATACGTTCCTGCGCAGCGTTCGGGCGAAGACCGAGTGGTCTGTAGCGGCCCCCCGCGTGGTGGGTATCGACGACTGGGCATGGCGGAAGGTCATCGATCTGCTGCCCGACCGGGAGCCCGCCACTGTGGAAGCGCGGCTCCGCGCCCGTCCCGGGATCGAGGTTGTTGCCCGTAATCGCAACGGTGGCTACGGCAGTACCATCGCGCGTGCCATGCCGGACGCGGTTCAAGCCGCGGATTGTAGGCATCTGTTAGAGAATGCAAGTGCCGCCTTCCTGGTCGCCGTGCAGCGGAACATGCCAGCCATTCGCAAGGCTATCGGGGTAGAGACCCTCGATCCGAGGCTTTTGACGGCTGCGGAAAGGCTGCAATTCGAGGGTTTTCAAAGACGCCAGCAGACCAACCACATGTTCCGCCGAATGGCAGACAAGGGTGTTTCCATCAAACGGATTGTGCGCCTGACCGGGCTGAGCCGCGGCTTGGTCCGCCAGATCATCCGCGGTGAGTGAGAAGATGTTTTTCACATCCGCGAGAGCAGCGTGACCGCTTGGTTGTCTCGGCGAGAACGGGAGTGGAGCGGCGGATGCCGTAATGGCGCAGAACTCTGGCGCCGGTTACGGGCCGATGGATTTCAAGGCAGTCTCCGGGTCGTCGGTGAGTGGGCGACACGCCAGCGCCGGGCCGAACAAGCGGTGCCGCCCGGAACAAGAAAGTCGCCACCTGCCCGAAGGATTGCGCGGCTCCTGACCATGGGACGAGATCATCTGACTTGTGCTGAAGCAATCCAGGTCGCGCGGATCGAAGCGGCGCTACCAGCTCTGGCAACCGCCCGGGAGCTGACCGACCGATTCACTGACATGCTGCGAAACGCCCGTGAGAATGCCCTGGCCGCCAGGCTCGACGAAACCGAGGACAGCATACTCTCATCCTTCGCCCGTGGCCTTCATAGCGACCAGACCGCAGTTGCCGCCGCGCTGCGGGAACCTTGGTCAAACGGGCCGACCGAGGGCCAGATCAAGGTCACGTCCGTCAAGGTGGTGTAATTTG
>NZ_JARAMO010000233.1:0-9712 GCF_028807275.1 Mameliella sp. AT18 | reverse complement strand
TCGATTCCAGCATTTTGTACAAAGCGGTAGGGGTTCGTTAAGACCCCTGTTCCGGCGTGCCTTGCGGGTGGGTTTGAGCGACCGGTGTGGGGTGCTTGCTTGGGAGCGGCGGCGGTGGGAACTCCGCCCTACGAGTGTGCCGATATTACGCCCGTCCCAGGGCCGTGTCGTTGGGTCAGAGCGCAAGCCGCGGCATTGACGGACCGCCGTATTGCGATCCGATGCGAGGAGCCCCTTGGTTTATGGTGACTATGTCTGAAGAAGGTCGACACGGGAAGCCGTAGGTGCTTGGCTCCACATTGATGGTGCCTCGATCAAGGAAACCCCTAAGCTTCACGTACGGACACATTGAAGGCTTTCATATGGAAATTACGTATATCTTAACATTCTTTGGTGGCGTTGCCGCTGACATTGCGCGGAAGGTGCTTATTCCTCAAACGGAAGAATGGCTCGAAAGGGTTGTACCTTTCAAGCGTAGGGCGCGTAACGTTGAACGGAACCTTCTGAGACTTGAAGTCCGAGAAAAGCTTGAGAAGCTGGGGCATGATCCGGCTTTGGCGCGCTACGTCGAAGAGGATGCAGAGGAATTTTGGCGGAGACTGGATCAGCGTCAGGAAGCTCAACGCGAGGCACTAGTAGAGCTTCAAACAGATCGTGTTCTGTCCGAGGCTGCGACGCAAGCAGAAATGAACCAAAACGCATTTGATCGACTTCAGGAGGCGGATACGAACCTCGCGAAGGCAATCGAGCGTCTCAAGAGAAAAGCTGGCTTGTCGGAAAATGCCTTGGTTGCTTTGGATGAGTCTCAAAGTGCTTGGGAAGCATACCGTTGCGCTCAATCAAGGTTTGATGCACTGGCGCTTGTCGAAGGAGGGAGCATGGAGCCGATGCTTCAAGCAAGCCATGCAGAAGACTTGACTATTGATCGTATCTTGAAAATCGCCGCGTTGAGGAAGGGAATGACGCACTACGATTACGGATAGCGTTTATTGTAACCTTCGTATTTGGCAAAAAATTGTAGGTAGCGCTATTTATGACGACGTTACATGAGAAAAACTTGGAGCGGAACAGTGGCGGAAGAAAATTGCTGGGCGTGCCTTTCGCCCCTGAAAAAGCATCAGAGAGTTTGTTTAAATTGTAACTCTTGGCAGGGTTGGAGGGGCTGGGTCGGTATTTCAAATACGACAGTCGCCCTACTAATCGCATTGCTATCTGTTGTGGCACTGATTGGTGAGAAGCTGTTAGCGTTGCATGATGAATATTACCCGAATCTGGAGGTTCACATTTCGGGGTATTTCGATTCTGAGAGCCGAGTAATCACATTGAATATTTATAATTTTGGAGAAAAGCCTGCAAACTTTGGCTCAAACCTTCGATGTACTTTCGGCTTGAAAGATGCGATGGGCCATTCAAAAAACAACGAGGGTGTTGAGGTGGAATTTTGGTCTACTTCTGCCAGAATCGTCTCTCCTGAAAGCGCGCTTCAAATCGAGTTTACTCCGCAGGTGCTTGCATTTGACCCAATGCATGAGCAGGTTCTCTGTTTCGGCGCATTGAACTACTTTGACAGAACAACTTTAGTCGAGCCTTTCTTCTTGACGATTGTTCCGAACTCAGAACATATTTGGTGGCCGATTGAAGGGTTTTCTACAACAAATGAGCTCATTGAGGCATTGTATCCTAAGAAAGTGACATTTCAATAGTATTGGATCGTTGGGGTGGGCTTTAATGACCGGTGCGGTGTTGCGCCTTTGAATAGTGGGCCTGACTATGCAAGCTCTGCTTTCTGCGGGTCGCTGACGTTCACTCTTGTCGTAGCGATCCTGCACTTTCGCTTTCGCCAAACGGGCCAACGTACAGCCCCCTCCCTCCTTGCGCCTCCCCCCGCATCTGACCTACTAAGACCCTGACACATCAGGAGGAGGCTCCATGCGCCGCGTCGTCGTCACCGGGCTCGGGATCGTCTCGAGCATCGGCAACACTGCCGAAGAGGTCCTTGCCTCGCTCAAGGCGGGCCGTTCGGGCATCACTGCCAACGAGCAGATGAAGGAACACGGGTTCCGCAGCCAGATCGCCGGGGCCATCGACCTGGATGTTTCCCAGCACATCGACAAGCGGACGCTGCGCTTTATGGGGCCGGGGGCGGCCTATGCCCATATCGCGATGGGGCAGGCGATAGCGGATGCGGGCCTTGAGGAAAGCGATATCGTCAACCCGCGCACCGGCCTCGTGGCGGGCTCTGGCGGGCCGTCGACCAGCGCGATGCTGACGGCGCATGAGACGGTGCTGAAAACCGGCGCGACCAAGCGGGTCGGGCCTTTCGCGGTGCCGAAATGCATGTGCTCGACGGTGAGCGCGAACCTCTCGACCGCCTACAAGATCAAGGGCATCAACTATTCGATCACCTCGGCCTGCTCGACAAGCTTGCATTGTATCGGCAACGCGGCAGAGCAGATCATGCTGGGCAAGCAGGACGTGATGTTCGCGGGCGGCGGCGAGGAGCTGGACTGGACGCTGAGCTGCCTCTTCGACGCGATGGGTGCCATGTCGTCGAAGTTCAACGACACGCCGGAGAAGGCGAGCCGGGCCTTCGACAAGGACCGGGACGGGTTCGTGATCTCGGGCGGTGGCGGCATCCTCGTGCTGGAGGAGCTGGAGCACGCCAAGGCCCGGGGCGCCAAGATTTACGCGGAAGTCACCGGCTACGGCGCGACGAGCGACGGGGTGGACATGGTGGCCCCCTCGGGCGAAGGCGGCGAGCGGGCGATGCGGATCGCGCTGTCCACCCTGCCGGAGGGCCGCAAGGTCAGCTACATCAACGCGCATGGCACCTCGACCCCCGTGGGCGACGTGGGCGAGATCGAGGCGGTGCGGCGCGTCTTTGGCGAAGGGACGACCCCGCCGGTGTCGTCGACCAAGTCGATGACCGGCCACAGCCAGGGCGCGACCGGTGCGCAGGAGGCGATCTACTGCCTGCTGGCGCTGCAACATGATTTCATCATTCCGTCCATCAACGTCGAGACGCTGGACCCGGCGTTGAAACCCGCCGAGATCGCCACGGGGCTGGTGGAGAACGCGGGGCTCGACTCGGTGATGACGAATTCCTTTGGCTTTGGCGGCACCAACGGTTCGATGGTGCTGTCGCGATTTAATGACTGATATGCGCGGATAGAGTGGGATGACCATTAGTCTCGAAGGCAAGCGTGGGCTTGTCATGGGCGTTGCGAACGATCGTTCCATCGCCTGGGGAATTGCCAAGGCCTGTGCCGAGGCGGGGGCGGAACTGGCCTTTACCTACCAGGGGGAGGCGTTCGGCAAGCGGCTGGAGCCGCTGGCGCAGAGCGTCGGGTCGGATTTCATGGTCGACGTGGACGTGACCGACGATGCCTCGCTGGACGCGGCCTTTGACGCGCTGGGGCAGCGCTGGGACCGGGTGGATTTCCTTGTCCACGCGATTGCCTATTCGGACAAGACGGAACTGGCGGGGCGGTTCCTGAACACCTCGCGCGCCAACTTCAAGAATTCGATGGATATTTCCGTCTATTCCTTCATCGAGGTGGCGCGGCGGGTGCATCCGCTGATGACGGAGGGCGGTACGATGCTGACGCTGACCTACCTGGGCAGCCAGCGCGTCGTGCCGAATTACAACGTCATGGGCGTGGCCAAGGCGGCGTTGGAATCGACCACGCGCTACCTGGCGAACGACCTGGGGCCGGAGGGCATCCGGGTGAACGCGATTTCCCCCGGACCGATGAAGACGCTGGCGGGCGCGGCCATCGGCGGCGCGCGGCGGACCTACAAGCACACGGGCATGAACGCCCCCCTGCGGTCGAACGCGACGCTGGAGGCGGTGGGCGGCACGGCGGTCTGGCTGATTTCGGATGCGGGCGCCTATACAACGGGCGAGATCATCATGGTGGACGGCGGCTATCACACGATCGGGATGCCGCAGCTGGAAAACCTGTAAGGGGCGATGATGTTGCGTTTTGTCTTGATCCTTGGGACGCTGCTCGCCTTGGGTGGCTGCATGGAAGGCGCGACGGCCGTCGGCGGCAGCACGGGCGGCGGGCAGGGCCCCGAGGCGCGCAAGCTGTCCAGCGGCATGTCCCCGGCACAGGCCGAGGGTGTCTTTGGTCTCGATGCGGGATACGAGCGCAACCCGGCGAACTGGGACGAGGCCTGCATCAGCTATGCCTATGATGGCGGTACGCGCTACGTCCACGCGGTCTATCGAAATGACCGGCTGGTGCGCGCGACGGACGGGCACGGCGCGATCTGCACCTACGGCGCCGCGCTGTAATCCCCGGAACCCGGCGCCGGATCGGGCGTTGACCCTCCAAGAGATTGGAGGTTTCCATGACTTACAAGATCGAACTGCAAAGCGTTGACCGGCTGACCCATGACGTGCGTCGCCTGACCTTTGAAAAGCCCGCGGGCTATGACTACGCGCCCGGACAGGCCACGGATTTCGCGCTCGACCGTGATGGCTGGCGCGAGGAGCAGCGGCCCTTTACCTTTACCAGCCTGCCCGACGAGGAGCGGCTGGAATTTGTCATCAAGTCCTACCCGGAACATGACGGCGTGACCGAGCAGATCGCCGATTTGCAGCCGGGGGAAAACGTGCTGATCGGAGACCCCTGGGGCGCGATCGAGGACAAGGGTGACGGCGTCTTTATCGCCGGGGGCGCGGGCGTGACGCCCTTCATTTCCATCCTGCGCAAGAAGCTGGCCGAGAAGGGCACGCTGGAGGGCAACACGCTGCTGTTTTCCAACCAGTGCGAGCGGGACATCGTGATGCGCAACACCTTCGAGGCCATGCCGGGCCTGCGCTGTCACTGGACCGTGACGGAGGAAAAGGGCAGCCCGTTGGCGCGCGGCATGATCGACGCCGGGATGCTGGACGACTTTGTCGATCCGGACCGGGACGTCTGCTATGTCTGCGGTCCCGACGCGATGGTCGAGGCGATGCCGGAGGAGCTGAAGAAAATCGGCGTTCCCGAAGACCGGATCGTGACCGAGGATTTCGGCTGATCCGCGTGCCTGTGGCGGGGTGACCCCCGCCCTACGCAGGGGGCGTCAGAACCATTGCCCCGGCTCCATCAGGCCGAGATCCAGCAATTGCCGCGAGTGCCACTCGAACGGGGTGGAATTGTGCCAGCGGAAGCTGCGGATGTTGAAGGTGGAGCCGGGGTTGCGTTTCAGCGCCTTGGCGGTGCGGAAACTGACGATGGCGGCGGTCAGGTTGTTGTGCCAGGGGCAGGCGTAGGTGTTGTATTCCTCGTCGGAAAAGGTGTGATCGTCGCGCAGGGTCAGTCCCGGCTTGGCGCGGAAGATGCCGATGCGGTCGATCTTGCGCCGGGTTTCGGGGACGTGTTCCTCGAACCGCCAGCGCAGCCCCCCGAAGAAATCCAGTTGCCGTTCCTTGGGGTGGTTGTGGTGTGTCGGATCGGGCCGGGCCAGCGCGTAATAGCCCGACCGGTCCAGCCAGGCGTCATCCAGCGACACTGCATCCGGGTGCCGATTGAGATCACCGGCGTAGAGATCGACGACATAGGTCAGCATGGCGTCGCGCCGTTCCTCGGTGTGGAAGGCCAGCATCTCTCCGACCGTGCGGTTTTCCGAGAAGGGAAAGAACAGGTATTCGGCATTGTAGCAGTAATAGAGCCATTGGCCCGCGGCCCGGGGCATCAGGCGGTTGACCGCCGCCTGCAGGGCGCCGTCCCTGCGCATGTCATGGGCGACGTGATGGACCTTGCCGCGCAGATCATCGGGCACGGCAAGCTCGGCCTCGCCGAAGAGGACCACGCTGCGGAAACCGCAATGCCGGTGATGGCGCAGGGTGGTGTCCAGTTCGGTCCCGTCCTCGGCAAAGATCAGCGCGATCGGCCCGCGTTGCAGCGCCTCGGTGCCGCGGGACAGGAAGTGATCTATGTCCGTGTAAAACATGTTCGGCCTCTGGCGGGGCTTTTGCGGCAGAATCGGTGAAAATCTGGTGCATTGCAAGATGGGGGGATTCTGCGGTATCCGCAGCCCTCGTACCCGAGAGCAGGAGCGCGCGCGATGGCCCCGAAGAAGCTTTATATCAAGACCTACGGCTGCCAGATGAATGTCTATGACAGCGAGCGCATGGCCGAGGCGATGGGCGGCGAGGGCTATGAGACCACCGAACGCCCCGAAGACGCGGACATGATCCTGCTGAACACCTGCCACATCCGCGAGAAGGCGGCGGAGAAGGTTTACAGCGAACTGGGCCGCTACAAGGGGCTGAAGGCCGCGCGCCCGGACCTGAAGATCGGCGTGGCGGGCTGCGTCGCCCAGGCCGAGGGCGAAGAGATCATGCGCCGCCAGCCGATGGTGGACCTGGTGGTGGGGCCGCAAAGCTATCACCGCCTGCCCGAGATGGAGGCCAAGGTGCGCTCCGGCGGCAAGGCGCTGGACACGGATTTCCCCGAGGAGGACAAGTTTGACCACCTCAAGGGGCGGCCCAAGGCGAAACGCGGGCCGACCGCCTTCCTGACCGTGCAGGAGGGCTGTGACAAGTTCTGTGCCTTTTGCGTGGTGCCCTATACCCGTGGCGCGGAGGTGTCGCGCCCCGCGGAGCGCGTGCTGACCGAGGCGCGCGACCTGGTGGAGCGCGGCGTGCGCGAGATCACCCTGCTGGGCCAGAACGTGAATGCCTACCATGGCCATGACGGCGGGCTGGCCGGGCTGATCCATGCCCTGGCCGAGGTCGATGGGCTGGAGCGTATCCGGTTCACCACCTCGCACCCGAACGACATGGACGAGGCGCTGATCGAGGCGCATGGGACCTGCGACAAGCTGATGCCCTACCTGCACCTGCCGGTGCAGGCGGGCAGCGACAAGATCCTGAAGCGGATGAACCGCCAGCACACGGCGGAGCAATATCTGCGGTTGATCGAACGGCTGCGCGCGGCGCGGCCGGACCTGCACCTGTCGGGCGATTTCATCGTCGGCTTCCCCGAAGAGACCGAGGCCGATTTCCAGGCCACGCTGGACCTGATCGAAGCGGTGGAATACGGCAGCGCGTTTTCCTTCAAGTACTCCGAACGGCCCGGCACCCCGGCCGCGGAACGGCCCCAGGTGCCCGAGGACGAAAAGGACGACCGGTTGCAGCGGCTGCAGGCCCTGCTGACCAAACAGCAGCGCAGCCTGCAGGACGCGATGGTCGGCCGGGACGTGCACGTGCTGTTCGAAAAGCCCGGACGGCTGCCCGGCCAGATGGTCGGCAAGTCGGAATACCTGCACGCGGTCCATGTCGAGACCAGCGGCATCCTGCCGGGCGACCTGGCGCGAATCCGAATCGAATCCAGCGGGCCCAATTCTCTCAAAGGGGTGATGCACCCGCTCTAGAGCTGCCTCCGAACCCGTTGTTTCAAAAAAAAGGTTCGGATTATCCACAGTAAAATAAGGTGGTTGCGGGAACTGTTTCCGATTTTGGGACAGTATGCATAGCTTTTCTCTTCACAGGGAAGGCAACTTTGCTAATGTGTTGATTATAGTAAATTTGCCTGCGCACGCTGCCAAACCGAGCGCAGGCATCAGGGGAAACTATAACCAAGGGACCAGGCTGTGGCGTATCGCATTACCAAGGCCATCGGCGCGATGGCGCTTGCGGCTCTCGCTGGTCTGTCGGCCGCCGCGCCGGCAGTCGCCGAGGACGCAGAGAAGACACCTTTCATTTCCACGCAGAACACCCGCACCATCAAGGGTGAACAGTATATCCCGGGCATCTGGGTCGATCCGGACGGTTGCGAACACTGGGTGATGGACGACGGTGTCGAAGGCTACATGAGCCCCCACGTCACCCGCAAGGGCATCCCGGTCTGCCGCCGTGCCAACACCTGCGGCGTGATGAACACCGACCAGTTCTTTGCCACCGACAGCTACAGGATCTCCAAGCACGGGCAGGCCCGCATCGCGGAATTCTTCCGCAGCGCCTCTGCCGTGGGCTACGTGATCGCAGGCCACACCGACAGTCGCGCCTCGGATGAGTACAACATCAAGTTGAGCTACAACCGCGCGCTGGCCGTGGCCAAGGTTGCCCGCTCCGTCGGGGCCAACATCACCGACGTGCGCGGCTATGGCGAACGCATGCCCGTGGCCTCCAACAAGACCGCACAGGGCATGGCCAAGAACCGCCGTGTCGAAATTCTCTGCTTCCGGTAATCCAGAGGGGACCAGGATTATGAACTTCGTGAAACCGATCCTTCTGGTTGTCGCTGCCGTCGGCCTCGCCGCCTGCGACCCGGTCGGCCCGGACAAGAGCCGCGACCGCCAGTCCATCGACCGTGACGACCTGACCGGCATGAAGGCCGGCATCTGGGTGGATCCGAACGGTTGCGACCACTGGATCATCGACGACGGCGTCGAGGGCTATCTCTCGCAGCGCCTGGACAAGTACGGCAAGCCGGTCTGCTCGGGCATCGCGCCTCCGACCATTGCCACGGGCGACTTCAAGGGTGGCTCGACCTCGGTCATCGGCGACCCGCTGTAATCTCGACCCTGACAGGCACGCAGGGCAACAATGGGCCGCGCGGCATCTGCCGCGCGGTCTGTTTTTGTGGCACTTGAATGACATTCCGCCCAAGGCCGCGACCGAGACTTGCGCCATCGCGCCGCCGGGTGCACCATATCTAGCAGAAACATGCGTCCGGATTCGGACGGCCCTGTGCAGGAGACGGGTTTGACAGCGGGCACCTTGACCGAAGCCATCGTTGAATTTCCAGACAATCGACTGCTGATCGATCTTTGTGGAGAGTTCGATCGCAACCTGACCGACATCGAGGCCCGCACCGGGGTGCAGATCCTGCGCCGCGGCAACCAGCTGGCCATTCACGGCCCCGAGGACGCGGTGCCCGAGGCGGCCGAGGTTCTGCGCCTGCTCTACGAACGGCTGGAACAGGGCCGCGAGGTGGACCGCGGCGACATCGACCGCGCCTTTCGCATGGAAGACGACGAGCCTGACGAACAGCTGGAGATGTTCAGCGGCGGCAAGGTCGAGATCAAGACCCGCAAGAAGCTGATCGAACCGCGCACCGACGCACAAAAAGCCTACGTGCAGTCGCTTTACGCCAATGAAATGGCCTTTGGCATCGGTCCGGCGGGCACCGGCAAGACCTACCTGGCGGTGGCGGTGGGCGTGAACATGCTGATCACCGGCGAGGTCGACAAGATCATCCTATGCCGCCCGGCCGTCGAGGCGGGCGAACGGCTTGGCTTTCTGCCCGGGACGCAGGAGGAAAAGGTCGACCCCTACATGCAGCCTTTGATGGATGCGCTGAACGATTTCCTGCCAGGCAAGCAGCTTGCCAAGATGCGCGAGGAAAAGTCGGTCGAGATCGCGCCGCTGGCCTTCATGCGCGGGCGCACGCTGTCGAATGCCTTTGTCGTGCTGGACGAGGCGCAGAACGCGACCACAATGCAGATGAAGATGTTCCTGACCCGCCTGGGCGAAGGTTCGCGCATGGTGATCACCGGGGACCGGACGCAGATCGACCTGCCGCGCGGCGTGCCATCGGGGCTGGCCGACGCGGAACGCCTGCTGAACCATGTCCCCGGCATCTCGTTCAACTATTTCACCGGCAAGGACGTGGTGCGCCATCCGCTTGTCGCGGCCATCATCGAGGCCTATGAGGCGGACGCGGAGGGCTGAGACCCCGCCTCCTGCTTCTTTGGTTTGAAAAATACCTCG
>NZ_JARAMO010000232.1:0-1952 GCF_028807275.1 Mameliella sp. AT18 | reverse complement strand
ATGGCCCAGGGCGCCTGCATGGCGATCGAGGATGCGGTCGTTCTGGCCCGTGCGCTCTGCGACGGTCCGGAGACTGTGCCCGAGGCGCTGAAGGCCTACGAGGACGCCCGCCGCGACCGCACGGCGGCGATCCAGCGCGGCTCGCTGGCGAACGAATGGCTCAAGGAAGGCGGGAACGCCGATTGGGTCTATGGCTATCACGCCTGGACGGCACCGCTGGGCGAACCGGCGCCCGTGTGACGGGCGGCGCGACGCGAAATCAACAGGGGCGCTGATGTCAGCGCCCCTGTTGCGACAATCCTGACAGTGGCCTAACGAAGTCCATTCTCTAGCCACGGCTTTCGAGCCGACGTGGCCGCTATTGTTGCATTTCAAATGGCAGATAAGCGGGATGAAGCTGACTTTTGCTTCAACCACGACACTGGACACTTCCAAGATTGACCATGCGCGAGGAGCGGGCTTTTCCAAGTTGGCCGCTTTCAGAGCAAAGGCGCCTCCAAGAGGACCTTAGTCACTCACTTGAACGCCTCGGCGGCACTTACCGAAACCAGCCATACTTCTTTTCCTCAAAAACAATGTACGAGTACCCCTGACACCTATTGGATGACCAGGTGATACCCCGCCGATGCGCTTGGAAAACGATCGCTCTGGCCCCCTCCAAGCTCGAGTGCCTTGAATCCAGCCTTAGATCCCCTCTTTTTGGCGGTCTGTAGTATGGGACAGCATTCAATTTTTGACTAAGATCGTTGCCAAACGTTGACTCTATCGGGGGAACATCTCCGTAAAAAAACACCACATAAAGAAGTGGTCGATCAGAAATAAAGACAGAAATGACAGGGTCATTTATCGTCAAGTCCAATTCAGAAAGCGCAAAGCCCAAGCTGCAATCCAAATCCCTCCTAGTCAACTGTTTTCTCGACAACCTCTCAAAGGCGTCAAGCCAATCCTGCGGATAATCAGAATGTTGAAAGACTGCGCCGTGCGTATCTGACAAACCCATCTCACCCAGACGATCGACTTGAATGGAGCGCGTGACAACGCCCCCAAAAAACTCAGCGTAGGCACTAACACGCGAGTGATACATTAGCCCGTCTATAATGGCGTAAACCAAAAAAAATAGCACAACGACAAAACTCGCGACCAATATTACAGCTTGCCTCACTTCCGCTCTCCCATCAACACCTTACGAATTCCCTTGGGCGCCTACCCGATCCCATCTGCGTGTTGAAGGACCGTTGTTCGGACTGCGCCAGTTCAGCGCCTCGTTGATCGCCCGTCGCCATCAGCATCAAAAACAGAACGCCATCACCCGAAACCGCCAGGGACGTGCGGTTCTTCAAACCATCGCGATTACTGCAGAGGAACGACGTGGATTGTGAGATTTCAGCAGTCTCGATACCCTCAATTGTTGCTGCTGCCACCATCGCCTGAACCCTAAGTCAGGTCGAAACCGAAGCGTCGACCATCTGCTTTACAATCTTTCTCGTTAGCGTTCGCTGTGACTTGACTGACAGAATCTTGTCAGCAATTTCAATGACCTCTAGGGCGCCGCTGGCAAGCCTCCTTTGGGTCGAATACGCACCATTTGCAAGCCTTGCACCAATGATCTTGCCACGAACAACGTAGTCCGGCGAGGGTCTATTTGCTTCGAGCACCCCGCTATCAAAATGTGCGCGTGAACCTCAAATATGCTACGAAAAGACCCAAACAAAACAGTGCAAATAAGGCGAGCGATTGCAGGATAGATACCAATTTATTCATGGACTTGCGTTCAAGATATCTTGCGTAAAACCACCCAAAAAAATACCTCAGACCTGTCATTGCTTTACGTCTCCATCAGATCAAAAGCACTGCTTCCGGTTCAATACACCCTCGCTTGATCTGTTAACAATGGCCTCCAACCCGCAATCGAAGGACTGTTTCCTTAGGGTCAGGACCCATTGATTTGGTTG